>JBLIKD010000009.1:0-26380 GCA_047636275.1 Flavobacterium sp.
AATCCTAAAATTTTATTGGTGTGGTATTGCTTCATAATAAAATTTAAAAGACAAAAATAAAGAATTCCTTGCGATAATAACGCGGCAACTACTCACTTATTATTTCACTGACAAACTATTGCCAAAAAATAAAACCCTTTCGCTCTAATGAAACTCTCCAAACAATTTAGATGCCTCATTATAAGAGCTTTCAAAGCTTAATGGGTTTAGATTAGTGTTTTCTTTATTAGCAGTAAAATAGGACAGCAACTTTTCTGTCGGCATATTTCCAGTTAAATCGTCCTTAGCCATAGGGCAACCCCCAAATCCCTGAATAGCACCATCAAATCTGCGGCAGCCCGCCTGATAAGCAGCCTCTATTTTCTCGAACCATTTATCTGGTGTAGTATGCAAATGAGCTCCAAACTCAATTTCTGGGTATTTCGGAATCAAATTAGAGAACAAATAACTAATCGCATCTGGAGTGGAATTACCAACAGTATCAGAAAGTGATAAAATTTTTACTCCCATTTTCGATAATTTTTCAGTCCAATCTCCTACAATTTCTACGTCCCAAGGATCGCCGTATGGATTTCCAAAACCCATGGATAAATAGGCAACTACTTTCTTATTTGTTTTATCAGCTATTTCTAAAATTTCATCTAGAGTAACTAAGGACTCCGCAATAGTTTTGTGAGTATTTCGCATCTGAAAGTTTTCGGAAATCGAAAATGGGTACCCTAAGTATTGGATTTCAGCATGCTTAGAAGCTATTTGGGCGCCTCTGGTATTGGCTATAATAGCCAGTAGCTTACTTTTTGTTTGCGATAAATCCAATTGTGATAGCACTGCAGCGGTATCCCGCATTTGTGGAATCGCTTTTGGTGACACAAAACTCCCAAAGTCAATCGAATCAAAGCCTACTCTCAACAAAGATTGAATGTACGCAACTTTCTTTTCGGTAGGGATGAATGGCTTGATGCCTTGCATAGCATCACGTGGACATTCTATAATTTTTATTGGCTCCATAGGTTTTCAAAGATAACAAAACTTGGAAAGTAGCAAAGAATATGATTATAAAATTTTATACTAAATAAAAATGCGTAATTCTCAGATAAGAATTACGCATTATGATAATAATGTAAATCAATCGGTTTTACATGCGGCTAAGAATCTTTTGGTTTATCGCTTTAACTAACGCTGGTCCTTCATAGATAAAGCCAGTATACAACTGCAATAAACAAGCACCTGCTTCGAGTTTTTCTATCGCGTCATCAGCAGAGTGAATTCCTCCTACTCCAATAATCGGAAAAGCTTTCTTACTTTTCTCAGATAGGAACCGAATCACTTCAGTAGAGCGTCTTGTTAATGGCTTCCCTGACAATCCACCCATTTCTACTTTACTTTCAGATCGCAAACCTTCACGAGAGATAGTAGTATTAGTTGCTATAACACCTGCGATTTTAGTTTGCTTGACGATATCTATAATATCAAGTAACTGCTCGTCAGTTAAATCAGGTGCGATTTTAAGCAAGATAGGTTTCTGTTTTGGCTTTGCTAAATTCTTGTTTTGTATCGTTTGGAGCAATTGAGTCAGTGGTTCTTTATCTTGCAAAGCGCGAAGATTAGGCGTGTTAGGTGAACTCACATTCACCGCAAAATAATCGACATAATCAAACAAGGCATCAAAACAAATTTCATAATCCAAAGTGGCATCTTCGTTTGACGTCAGTTTGTTTTTACCAATATTGCCTCCAATTAAAACTCCTGTGTTTTTTTTCAATCGTTCCACTACCTCCAATACACCTCCGTTATTAAAGCCCATTCGGTTAATAATGGCTGAATCTTCTTTCAAACGAAATAATCTCTTTTTTGGGTTACCGTCTTGGCCTTTTGGCGTAAGCGTACCTATTTCTATAAAACCGAAACCGAAATTGGACAATTCTTTGTACAACATGGCGTCTTTATCAAATCCAGCTGCAAGTCCTACTGGGTTTTTAAACTTTAATCCAAAAACTTCGGTTTCTAATCGCTTATCATTGATGGCATAAAGAAACTTAAATATAGAGGAGAATCCTGGTATTTTAGACAAAATCCGAATCAAGGAAAAAGTAAAATAATGCACTTTTTCTGGGTCAAACCAAAAAAGGACACGACGAATAAACAATTTATACATGAGTGATTTTTTTTTTATGATGCAAAAATAGAACTATCTCACCGATAAATAAATATTTAGCCCCATAATTTCATCAATTTAGCAGTATTAATAATCAAGAAACGGTACAAAAAAAGAGGTAATCATTATTTATTTATAAATTAGCCAAAGTCAATAAAATACAAACACATGAAAAATTACTTCGCCTTCCTCCTGCTATTTTTGAGTATTAGCCTTTTTGCCCAAGCAGAAAAATCAACCAGGATTTATTTAGTTCGTCATGCCGAGAAAATCACAAGCAATCTCAAAGACAACGATCCCTTGCTAACTGACTCCGGGACTAAAAGAGCCACTGCACTTTTCAAGAAATTAAAACAAAAACCATTAACCTCGATTTACAGTACTGACTACAAACGAACCAAAAATACTGCAATGCCCACGGCTGAAAAGAGGGGAAAGGAAATCAAACTGTATAATGCTACAGACTTAAATGCCGCAGCGGCAACTATCCTAAAAGAAAACAATGGAAAACAGGTCTTAGTTGTGGGCCATTCCAATACAGTTTTAGAAACGATTGAAGCCTTGGGAGGTCAAAGACCAATACCCAGTATTGAAGATCAAGACTACGATTATCTTTTTATACTAACTATCGCTGCAAGCGGAAAAACTAAAGTCAAAGTCATGCATTACGGGCAACCTAACTCCTACAAAGAGGGAGCACAAATGATGCGTTAAAACAATTGCTCTTTGTTACTAGAACTGCAACTCAAAGTCAGCGTTCTGAACTCTAATTTCTAAATAAACCTTATCTTTGTGCCTCATTAAAAAAAGACTTTTATGCAACATATTATAGATCGATTTATCAGTTATGTTACTGTTGACACGGAATCAGATCCCAACTCAGAAACAACACCAAGCACCGCAAAACAATGGGTCTTAGCCAATCAATTGGTTGAAGAACTAAAAAACATCGGAATGCAGGAGGTGACTATCGATGATAAATCTTATATCATGGCGACATTACCGGGCAATGTAGATCATGAAGTTCCGACAATAGGCTTTGTATCGCACTTTGATACCACTCCTGATTTTACAGGAGCTAATGTTAAACCTCAAGTTATTCCAAATTATGACGGAAAAGACATTGTGTTAAATGTGGAGCAAAACATTATTTTATCCCCTGATTATTTCAAAGATTTATTACGATACAAAGGACAGACCCTAATCACAACTGACGGAACTACACTTCTTGGTGCCGACGATAAAGCCGGAATTACGGAAATCGTTACAGCAATGGAGTTTCTAATTAACAATCCGGAAATCAAACACGGAAAAATTAGGATTGGTTTCACGCCTGATGAAGAAATTGGTCGCGGAGCACACCATTTTGATGTAAAAAAATTTGGAGCTGACTGGGCCTACACCATGGATGGAAGTCAAGTGGGAGAATTAGAATATGAGAATTTTAATGCGGCTGGAGCCAAAATTACATTCAAAGGAAAAAGTGTGCATCCTGGTTATGCTAAGGGAAAGATGATTAACTCGATGTTAATTGCCAATGAGTTCATTAATGCATTGCCTTCAGATGAAACACCTCAGGAAACAAAAGGATATGAAGGTTTTTACCACGTTCATCACTTAACCGGAACCATTGAAGAAACTGTTTTGGAATTGATAATTAGAGACCATAACAAGATTAAATTCGAAAAACGCAAAGAAAAAGTAGCAAAGATTGTCCGTAAAATCAATACTAAATTTGCAAAACAATTTGGTGAAGATATAGCTATAGCTGAAATCAACGATCAGTATTACAACATGAAAGAAAAGGTCGTTCCTGTAAAATATATTGTTGACATTGCCGAAAAAGCGATGAAAGAAGTAAATATTAAACCGTTAATTAAACCCATTCGTGGTGGAACTGATGGCTGTCAATTATCTTATAAAGGATTGCCTTGTCCAAATATTTTTGCAGGGGGACATAATTTTCATGGCAAATACGAATACGTTCCCGTTGAAAGCATGCAAAAAGCAGTTGACGTTATTGTAAAAATAGCTGAGCTAACAGCGCTGCCATACTTTGGATTAGATCAACGCAAACCAAAAAATAAAAAATAAATCCGTGCTTGTAAAAAAACAAGTTTATGAATTAAATAAAAAAAACCAAATTCCAATTGTACTTATTGGATTTTGGTTTTTATATTTAATCTTTATCTAAAATTTTTGATTCTAAATAGGTGTTTCTTCTAAAATTATTTTTTTGCAACTACAGCACTTTTAGCAACTACAGCACTCATTTCCATAGAAATTGCAGATCGCTCCATTTTTAATTTTCCAGACATCGTTTCAATTACAACTGTAGTGTCTGCAAGCTCAGAAACTTTACCGTGAAGTCCACTTTTAGTGATGATTTTGTCACCTACCTTTAAACTGCTTTCAAATTCTTTTTCGTTCTTAGCTTTTTTCTGTTGTGGTCTGATCATAAAGAAATAAATCACCACAAACATTAATAAGAAAGGTGCAAATTGAGTTAATTGTTCCATCATTTTTTAATCTTTTTTTATTATTAGCGTTACATTAAACCGCGACCGGTTTTATTTAATTTTTTACTGGTTTCTAGTTCTTTAACTAGATTATCCAAGATTCCGTTGATAAAAATACTACTTTTAGGTGTAGAATACTCCTTAGCAAGTTCTAAATATTCGTTTAGTGTCACTTTCACAGGTATAGACGGGAATTTCAAAAACTCACAAATAGCCATTTTAAGAATAATAGTGTCCACCTCAGCAATCCTGTCACTATCCCAATTCGGTGTTTTATCGACAAACTCCTTTGCCAGCTCGGCCTCGTTCAAAATTGTTTTTCTGAACAAATCTTTGACAAAAGCTTTATCCTCACTATCTTTATATACTTTAGGAACATAAAAGTTGTCATCCATGATCGGCTTCATCGCTTTTAACTGCTTCAATATATGGGTGTTTACCAACGGTATATCGTCAATCCAAGTCAGTTGATCATCTTCCAGAAACTCATATAATTTTTCATTAGGTACGATAACTTCTAAAAACAAATCAACAATAAGCTGTCTGTCTTCCTCAAAAGAGCTTACAGGTTCTCTCATGTAATCGATGTATAACTTACTTGCTTTAATGGCATTAAGCAGCAACAAAATATAATCATCATTCAAAGTCCAGGCATCCATTTTACGCGTTTCCATAGCGATGCTAAGAGAGTTGTTTTCAGCAAGAATTTGAAATATACTATTTTTAATAAATTTTTCGTTGGGTTTACGTTCCTCAGGCGTAGCGAGATGTTTTAAGCTTGATTTATGTAAAAAGACAGTCTCTCGTTCACATATTTCCATTAAGGAAGAAATCATTGTAAGGTATAAATCTTGAATGTTGTCGATACTATGAAAAAGGAACTTCTCTTCCCTCTCCAGATTATCAGAGCCGTTTTGATGCATCGCATAAATGGACTGCATAACTTTAACGCGAATGTGTCTTCTATTTACCACCTTGTAAGAACTTTTATAAAATTAGTCTGCAAAATTAGGCATTTCATTTTTTAAAATAAAATTAAAACATCAAATAAAGGTTTTGCTTCTAATTTTGTTTCCTTTATACTTGACGCCGCAGCGTTACCAATACCAATAAGGAAATGCTGACCTTGAATTAAAAAATGAATCACTTTCTAACCGTTGTCTATTTTTATAGATCGCTAACAATTTTGCTCACTTGTAAATGCCGCAAGCATGATCGTTATAATTTTAACGGCAGTACTATTATTGATAATTTCTAAATATGAATCATATCTATTCCTTGTTTGCCTTAGAATTTCCTCTGAACCCTACTATTCTAATTCAGAATATCAACCGAAGACACCGTCGGCTTTAGCTAAGAAGTCAGCAACGGGTAAACTAGTGCGCTCTTACAGATATGAATACTAACCCTTTTTATTTGCCAATTAACTTTTAGCTAAACAGGCAAATACTTTTGCTTCTACGACAATGCAGTAGATTTTTAATGGTTACCTCTATAGTTCAAGACTCATTAAAATCCGCAACTACCAGAGATAAATTAGCTCTAGTGTACGCTTTTTTCTTACCTGTGATTCTTCGATGAACCACTTTATTTTCATTGATACCAGCAATGAAAGACAAAAAGCCTTCTTCAGTCCGATGCCTACACTTTTCTCTTCGTAACTTATTCGTATAACGAATACTTTTGACTTGTTAGTGTCTTACTTCACAACCACTTCCATTATTAGTAACACTCCGTCAGTATTCCCTACTAATGGACCACAAGCTTCACCTGCTTCACTATAAGCAACAGATAAGTGGGACATAAAACTAAGCCAAATCTTGATATCAACTCTCTCAGCCCATTTAACTTAAACAATACTGTCCGGTTTCAACTGCGTACAAATTAATCTAATTTACCGCCGATACAAGATTTTTTAAATTATAGTCTCACACACAATTACCACTTTATTGCGGCAAATGTGCTCCCTAGTAACTTTGCAATTCATTCCACGCGAAACGCGCTGTACTAAATACTATGCATATCTATTCCGTATCTAAAATATACATTTCAATTCCTTTTAGAGCGAGTCTGATAACCTATTTAAGAGTACCAATAATTGCTTTTAAACTTGTATCTTTGCAGAAATAAAACAATCTGTTTGTGAACATCAGATAATAAAAGTCGAGCAAAGATATTTATTTCCTGAAGTCTTTTTTAATCTTGCGAAAGCCGCTTACACAGCGCTTCGTTTTCATAGTGCTAACAGCACGCATTTGTCAAAAAACAAGTCAAAATCACAGGAAGAAAAAAAACTATTACTGTTTTTAATACTATTTATGAATCGATCATTAACGTGCTCAAAACATTTTTTTTTAATTACTAAAAATTAAAAGTGATCATGAAAATTAAACGATTTCAATACAGACTATCTTAAAAAATGAAAGAATTACTTTATCTGAACAAATATTTTGTCAAATACAAATACAGTTTTTCACTGGGTATTATATTCACAATTATTGCACAAATTTTCATGCTTTTCACGCCTAAACTTATTAGTAGCTCGTTTAAGGCAATTGAAGCATTTTCAGAAGACAAAGACATAGCGGCTTCCGTTATTAGGGAGGAATTAATTAGAAATATACTTTTAATAATCGCGACTACCATAATCGCAGGTTTTTTAACGTTCCTAATGCGACAGACTCTAATCGTTATGTCCCGGCATATCGAATTTGATTTAAAAAACGAAGTTTTCAGACAGTATGAAAATTTAACCCAAAACTTCTATAAAAAGAACCGTACTGGTGATTTAATGAATCGCATAAGCGAGGATGTTTCAAAAGTAAGAATGTATGTTGGTCCCGCTGTGATGTACTCCATCAATACGGTTATTCGCTTTACGATCGTTATTGTTTATATGTATAACGTCTCGCCTCTTTTAACATTATACACCATACTTCCTTTGCCTCTTCTCTCCTACGGCATTTTCAAATTGAGTTCAGAAATCAATAAGAGAAGTACTATTTTTCAGCAATATTTATCGAAAGTATCTACTTTTTCGCAGGAAATATTTTCAGGTATCCGAGTGATTAAAGCCTATTCACTGGAAAATCAACATCAAAATAATATGGTGTCCTTAGCTAAGGAAAGTAAAAGTAAAAGTTTAAGTTTAGCCAAAGTGCAATCCTTATTTGGTCCCTTGATGCTGGCTCTTATTGGCATTAGTAATCTGGTCGTGATCTACTTCGGTGGCTTGATGTATATTGAAGGTACAATCAAAAGTATTGGTACAATTGCTGAATTTATTTTGTATGTCAATATGCTTACTTGGCCCGTAGCTTCATTAGGTTGGGTCTCATCCATGGTTCAAGAAGCAGAAGCTTCACAAAAACGTCTCAATGAATTTCTGAAGATTGAACCAGAAATAAAGAACAAAAACCCAAATGCTTCAATCATAAACGGATCCATTTCATTCGAAAATGTCAGCTACACTTACGAGGACACCAATATAAAAGCACTTCAAAACATCTCTTTCACCGTAAAAAAAGGCGAGACATTAGCCATTCTTGGGAAAACAGGATCTGGAAAATCAACCATTCTAGCCTTAATTTCACGTCTCTATGATGTGACTGATGGAAAAATCGCAATTGACAGTCAAGAGATCAGTTCATTAAACCTGTACGATTTGCGAAACAGCATCGGAATCGTACCGCAGGATGCTTTTCTCTTTTCGGATTCTATCAGGAACAATATCAAGTTTGGTAAAGAAAACGCCACTGATGAAGAGGTAGAGTCTGCAGCTAAAAGCGCTGTGGTACATGACAATATCATCGGATTCAAGAAGCAATACGAGACCGTTTTAGGAGAAAGAGGAATTACACTCTCCGGTGGACAAAAACAAAGAGTGTCTATCGCTAGAGCGATAATTAAAAATCCACCAATTTTACTTTTTGATGACTGTTTGTCGGCTGTTGATACAGAAACCGAAGAAACAATATTGAACAATCTAAACGAAATCTGCAAAGACAAGACAACTATTATTGTAAGTCACAGAGTCTCCTCAGCCAAAAATGCTCACAAGATTATAATTATAGACGATGGTAAAATAGTTGAACAAGGATCTCATAACCAGTTAGTAAATCAAGCAGGGTACTATGCGTCTTTATATTTAAAACAACTTTCAGAAAAAGAATTACAGTAATTGTTGTTTAATACATATATTTTTATGATTTTTGATTTCGATTTAATAACCATAAATGGAGGGAAAGGATTATGAGAGAAAATGATATGCTAGAAAAAGAAGAGATATTTTCTAAAGTTTTACGTGCTGGAAGAAGAACCTATTTTTTTGATGTAAGAGCGACAAAGGCAGATGATTATTATATTACAATTACAGAGAGCAAAAAATTCACCGAAGAAGACGGATCGTTTCACTTCAAAAAACATAAAATATACTTATACAAAGAAGACTTCTCTGCTTTTGCAGAAATCCTTGGTGATATGACTGCTTATGTTTTAAACCACAAAGGCGAGGAAGTAATTTCAGAAAGACATCAGAAAGATTTCAAAAAAGAATATGGTACTGAAAAAGCAACCATAGAAGAAGCTTTGCCTAATATATCTAGTTTTACAGATATTGATTTTGATGATATTTAATTTATATTCTTAAATTGAATACCTTACTTACTTAAGCAAAAAGTCCAAAAGTCGAATGATTTTTGGGCTTTTTACATATAATACAATAAATTTATTTTAATAACTGAAAAACATAAAATATGCAAGAGATCTTAATGAAATACACGGACGAATACGCGGAACTTATTATCCCATGGCTACTGACCAGTGGAATTAAAATAGTTTTCCTCATTATAGGTTCTTTAATACTAAATAAGGTCATTGTAACCTTTATCGAAAAAGCAGTCCGAATTGCTGTAAGACCTGATGGAATTTCTTCCAAAGATGCCGAAGAAAAAAGAGAAAACACGCTAATCCAAATTTTTACCGCTAGCTCAAAAATTGCAATACTAATCATTACTAGTTTGATGGTACTGGAGGAGTTTTCAGTAGAGATAGGTCCAATCCTAGCAGCTGCAGGAATTGTGGGCTTGGCATTTGGTTTTGGAGGTCAATACCTTATCCGAGATATTATTTCTGGTCTTTTTATTATTCTTGAAAATCAATACCGCATTGGTGATGTCGTGAAATTTGACAACGCAGGAGGTACCGTTGAAGAAATCAGTTTAAGAAAAACAACGTTACGAGACTTAGACGGAACTGTGCACCACATTCCACATGGAGAAATAAAGAAGGTATCGAATTTCTCTAAGGATTTCTCCCGTATAAATTTAGATATAGGCGTAGGATACGGATCAAATTTAGAACACGTTATTGGAGTTATAAATAAGGTAGGGTCCGAGCTTGCCACTGATCCTCTATGGGAAAATTACATTGTTCTTTCTCCTCAATTTCTACGCGTCAATGATTTTGCAGATTCTTCTATTATGCTGAAAATATTAGGGGAAACATTACCAAGTAAACAATGGGAAGTGGCCGGAGAGCTCCGTAAAAGATTAAAAATTGCCTTTGACAATGAAGGAATAGAAATTCCGTTTCCGCAACTAGTGATGCATAGACCAAAAAACATTGAAGAAAAGGCAATTCAAAATGATACAAACGAAGATGAAAAACAGTAATCGCATTCCTTGAGCGAATTAATTTATCCCAATGCAAGTATTATTTTAAAAGTCTGAAAGTCGTCTGATTTTCAGACTTTTTATTTACATTTATAATGAATAATTTCCAATGCATCCTATTTTGAAAAACATCAGTCATACCGTCTGGATTTTGTCTTTAATAAGCTTGTTTACGGATACGGCAAGTGAGATGTTATATCCCATCATGCCCATTTATTTAAAGTCAATTGGTTTCTCCATTGTGCTTATCGGGATTCTTGAAGGAGTTGCAGAAGCTACAGCTGGATTAAGTAAAGGCTATTTCGGAAAGCGCTCGGATGTGACGGAAAAGAGAGTCCCATTTGTCCAACTGGGCTATACTTTTAGTGCGATTTCAAAACCCATGATGGCGGTGTTCATTTTTCCGCTATGGATTTTCTTTGCTCGCACCATCGACCGTTTTGGAAAAGGACTTCGAACTGGAGCAAGAGATGCCATGCTTTCTGATGAAGCAACGCCAAGAACTAAAGGAAAAATATTCGGTTTTCATCGTTCCATGGATACACTGGGCGCTGTATTAGGTCCGTCATTAGCCCTACTATACCTCTACTTCTATCCTGAAAACTATACTACCTTGTTTTACATTGCGTTCATTCCCGGACTTTTTGCTATAGCCGCTACCCTTTTGTTAAAAGAAAAAAAAAGAACGGTTCCAAGAGAAAAGGAAGCGACTCCCTTCTTCTCGTTTTTGGACTATTGGAAAGTAAGCCCACCCATGTACCGCAAAGTCGTTATCGGTCTTTACGCTTTCACTTTATTTAACAGCTCCGATGTTTTTCTACTGCTTAAAGCCAAAGAATCAGGCTTAAGTGATACGCTGGTTATAGGTATTTATATCTTTTACAATCTCGTTTATGCTTTATTTGCTTTCCCTATAGGGATATTGGCCGATAAAATCGGACTAAAGAAAATGTTGATTTTTGGAATAGGTATTTTCTCTATTGTCTATGGCGGTATGGGGTTCAACCACAACCGCTATCTTTTCTTCGGGCTCTTTGCTCTTTACGGAATCTATGCCGCAGCAAGTGAAGGAATCTCCAAAGCATGGATCAGCAATATTTCAAAAGAAAAAGATACCGCGACCGCTATAGGCAACTATTCCGCTTTTCAAAGCTTTTTCACCATGCTGGCCAGTTCCTTGGCAGGACTGATTTGGTATCAGTTTGGAGCGGATGTCACTTTTATAGTGACCGCATTTGCTAGTATTTTAATTGGTCTTTATTTTATTTTCATGACTACCGAAAAAAGCATAATTTGAATACTTATGCTCTGATTACACTTTTTGTATCATAAACCACCGCCTATAAAAGGCATACCATAACTAAAAATCCTATATTTGAAAAGCAGTATTCATTCTCTAAACTATGTCAAGAAAAATTAATATTCCCGAACACATTATAGGCCTGACTGATGAGGAAGTTAAAGCCTCAAGGAAAAAGTTTGGTCAGAACGAACAAATTCACAAACAAACGCACAAATGGTGGTTAGCCCTTTTTGATTTATTCAAAGAACCGATGTTACTATTGTTGATCGCAGTAGCGGTTATTTATTTTGTCATGGGACAAAATAACGAAGCCTACTTCATGCTGGCCGCAATAGTTGTAGTCTCCGGAATTTCTTTTTATCAGGACAACCGCAGTCGGATTGCGATAGAATCTTTAGAGAAGTTAAATGAGCCTTTGAGCACAGTCTTACGAAATGGCGAACCAATAAGAATTGCTACTGCAGCAATTGTAATCGACGATCTAGTAATTGCCGAGGAGGGAAATACAATTAATGCCGATGGAGAAATTATACACAGCAATGATTTCTCGGTTAATGAATCCCTACTAACCGGCGAACCGTATGCTGTTTTCAAGTCAGAAAAAACAGAAGTAAAGTCCATTTTTAGTGGTACACTAGTTGCATCTGGCTTAGCTATTTACCGAGTAACCACAATTGGCCCAAATACAGAGATTGGGAAATTAGGAAGTTCTTTACAAAATATCAAAGAAACACCTACTCCATTACAAATTCAAATTCAAAAATTTGTGAAAGTGATGGCCATTATGGGCATTGCTGTTTTCTTATTAGTTTGGGGTGTTTATTTTTGGAAAACGCATAATCTTTTAACTAGTTTATTAAAAGGGCTCACACTCGCAATGTCAATTCTCCCCGAAGAAATACCTGTTGCATTTACTACTTTCATGGCGTTAGGATCATGGCGATTGATGAAGGAAGGCGTAATAGTCAAAAAAATCAGAACAGTAGAAAGCCTAGGAAGTGCCACTATCATTTGTACGGACAAAACGGGAACGCTAACAGAAAATAAAATGAGCCTCCAATCCGTCTACGCTTTTAGCAGCAACAAATTATACGAAAAAGAGCACTGGAATACGGACGATGCAAAAAAAGTTATTGAAATCGCAATGTGGGCAAGCGAGCCTGTGCCTTTTGATCCGATGGAAAAAACGTTACACAAGGAGTATAAGAAAATAACAACAAATGATACGCGCAGAGAATTTTCCATGATTCATGAATATCCTCTCGACGGGAAACCGCCTATGATGACGCACGTATTTGAAAATAAGGAAGGCAAACGCATTATTGCAGCAAAAGGTGGTGCCGAAACGATTATTAAGGCATGCAACCTCAGCACGGAGCAAGAGCAACAAATTCAAGATACAATTAGCTTACTAGCATCTAAAGGGTATCGGATCCTAGGTGTTTGCTATTCTGATTATACCGAAACAAATTATCCTCAAAACCAACAAGACTTATCCTTTCATTTCGTGGGCTTGGTGGTGTTTTATGACCCTCCAAAACCGAACATACAGAGTGTAATCCAGCAATTCTATGAAGCTGGTATCCAAGTGAAAGTAGTTACAGGAGATAACACCGTAACCACTAAGGCCATTGCTGAAATGGCAGGAATTAAAAATGCCGAGAACGTCATGGAAGGTGAAGCGTTTATGAAATTGAATGAAGTTGAAATGTTAAAGGCAATTCACAATACAACCCTTTTAACCCGTATGTTTCCAGAAGCAAAGCTGGCCGTTGTTAATGCCTTAAAGAAAGATAAGCAAGTTGTAGCCATGGTGGGCGATGGCGTGAATGACGGCCCTGCATTGAAAGCGGCCAATATAGGCGTCGCTATGGGAAAAAAGGGAACTGAAATTGCAAAAGAAGCCGCAGATCTGATTTTAATTGATGATGACTTATCGAAAATGATTATCGCGGTAGCCGCAGGACGTCGCATATATTCCAATCTTAAAAAAGCAATTCGCTATATCGTTTCCATTCACATTCCCATCATATTAGCCGTGTCGCTACCCTTATTTTTAGGCTGGATCTACCCTGATATTTTCACACCCGTTCACGTCATTTTTTTAGAGTTGGTGATGGGACCTATGTGTTCGATTGTCTATGAAAATGAACCCGCTGAAAAAAACAGCATGCAAAAATCACCAAGACCAATAGGCAGTACTTTCTTATCGCTAAAAGAATTAGGAATAAGTATCGTACAAGGAATTGGTATTACTATAGGAATTTTATTTGTGTACCAATGGACCGTACAAAATGGAGGTAACGAACAATTGACACGAACAATGGTATTTACCACTTTAGTATTTTCTAATGTGATTCTGTCATTGGTAAACCGTTCCTTTTACTATTCTGTTTTCGCCTCTTTGAAAAATAAAAACAACATGATGGTCATTGCCAATTCGCTAACCTTGCTTTTCCTAGCCCTGATTGTATACATAAGCCCGATTGCCCGTTTCTTTGATGTTCTTCCATTACAGCTAGATCAAATTATGATTTGTATTGCCGTGAGTGGTGTTTCTGTGCTTTGGATTGAAATATGGAAATGGAATAAGCGAAAAAATAACACACAATCCAACGAAATCTGAAAACCATGAAAAATCCAATAGTATCCGTAGACTGGCTTCGTGAGCATCTGCAAGACCCCGAAATAATTATTCTAGATGCCACTTTGGAAACGCCGATAGAGGATATCCAAATAAAAGGTGCTAGAACCTTTGACATCAAAACCAAGTTTAGCGATACTAATAGTCCGCTGCCCAATACAATACCACATCCGGAAGCCTTTGCGACAGCCTGCCGTAAAATAGGCGTTCACAAGGACAGTAAAATTGTAGTGTATGATACCAAAGGAATTTATTCAAGCCCAAGGGCGTGGTGGCTTTTTAAAGTCATGGGACATGAGAAGGTTTGGGTACTCGATGGTGGCTTGCCTGCTTGGATAAAGGAAGGTTATGCTACTGAAAAAAGAGGCGAACAATTGTATGACAAAGGTGATTTTACTGCAACTTTCCAACCGCAGCTGTTTAAAACCAAAGAACAAGTTTTAGCGAACATACAGACTAACGAAGCTTTGCTTGTTGATGCCCGATCTACCGATCGTTTTCTTGCTGAAACAGAAGAGCCAAGAGCTGGATTGAGAAGTGGACACATTCCAGGTTCAATCAATATTCCCTACACGCTATTACTGAAAGATGGAAAATTTTTACCTAAAGAAGAATTAAAAGAAGTACTTTCAGTACCGGAGAAACCACTAGTGTTCACTTGTGGATCTGGTATAACAGCTTGTATTAATATGATTGCCTACGAACTAGTTTCAGATAACCCTAAAGCAATTTATGATGGATCTTGGACCGAATGGGGACAAGAGAAAAACTTACCAATTGAGAAATAGAAAATTGGAATTATGAGTAAAAAAGGCAGTAACAAATTAAATAATCCCGTAAAGCATTCGTCTTCAGAAAACCACAAAGAATATGGAATAACCTATGATTACACTCTGTTTTATGGTCCTTAGTATTGTTATTTTGCAGCTGCACTAAATACTAAAAAGAGTTCCACCGCGATTGATAAATATCGAAATTTATTCCCTGATTTTTTTATTGTTGGCGAAAAGCCAGAAGTCCTGCTGCTGTGAAAATAGCAAATAAATTAGGTTGCCTACAAATAATTATAAGTGAACCAATAGACATTCTGATTATCGACACTATTCTAAAACTGGAAGAAAGTCACATCGAAGATCTTCTGGAATTAGTCAAAATAGTCCATCTTGACTATTTTAAATCTAAAACAGGCCTATTGGGCAACTATTATGGTATTCACAAAGACGACCAACTAGGTTCTGTTATTGGTAAGCGAATGTAAATGAGTGATTTTATTGAAGTCAGTGCAATAATCACATATCCCGATTACCTTGGAGAAAAATATGCAAAACAGGTGCTAACGCATACTGCCACTATTATTATCAATCACAATAAAATCACTTTCTTACCTGTCTATGGAAAAAACGGTACCGCTATTAAATTATACGAAAAATTAGCGTTTACGACCAGACGGAAAATCAGCTTTTGGAATAGTAGAAAAAAGAATAACAGTAATTACCTGAATCTAATTTTCTTTAAAGTCACTTTATTTTTCCTTTTATAGCATTACTGAAATGAATATATTTTTAAATAACATCTAGTTATGAAAAGCATACAAGCTTATTTTTTTTCTTCCTTTATCTTTACTATTCTTACTTTTCTATCGGCCTGCTCAACGCAGCAAATTCGGACCATTGAACAGGACTACAGCTATACTGTGGACGATCAACAGTTATACGATGAAATCAGTAGTATGGATAGTGTTTTCTTCAACGCATACAACAGTTGCGACATCGATAAACAGACAGCAATCTATGGAGAAAGTTTAGAATTTTATCACGATAAAGGTGGTTTGACGACCTCAAAACAAGAAATTCTTGATGCAACAAGAAAAAATATCTGTGGCAAAGTAACAAGAGAACTGGTAACAGGAAGTATCGAAGTGTACTCCATCAAAGACTATGGCGCTGTAGAAATAGGGTTACATAAATTTCACAACAATCAAGAGCTAGCAGGAGCGACCTCAGAAGCAAGTAAGTTTATAATAATGTGGCAGCATGATAATACTGAATGGCGCATTACAAAAGTAATTAGCCTGCATTGATAACAAAAAAAGCTGCCTTAGTAAAAGACAACTCTTTATTTATATCCATCAGTTTACGTTTCATACAAGCCTAAAAGTTCTCCTGAGCTAATAATATGGGGTCCCATTGCTGCCATTAACTCTTTTTCATTAGTACTTGGAGGCAACGTACCCAATTTAATGTCCAACGCATAGACTTTAAAATGATATTGATGTATCCCGCTTGGCGGGCAAGGACCTATATATTTATTTTTCCCCATAGAATTTCTGCCTTGGATGCCAGGAACGCTATTTTCTTGTATAATTCTTTCGGGAAGAATATCCCATACGAGCCAATGGCAATGACATCCAGAAGGTGCATCCGAATCATCTACAATAATAGCGAGACTTTTTGTATTTACAGGAAGCTCTTCTATCATCAGTTCTGGGCTAATATTCAATCCATTACAAGTATATTGTGGAGGGATCATTTCGTTAGTCTTAAAAGCTGAACTTTTTACAACTAAGGTTTTAATTGCTGTTGTTGCCATAATAATTAGTTTAATTCTGTTTATCGTTGGTTTTGTTTTAGCGCTACTGAGTGGCCTTCATAAAATTAGATTTTGCTACTCTCTATTTGCCATTTCATGATCATGGCACATTTCTGCACATTTACGACAGGCTTCCCCACATTTTTTGCAATACTCCATTTGTGGATATTTTTCGCACTCAGACGCACATCTTTCGCACATCACTAAAGCTGTTTTTAAAAAGATATCGGCATTATCTGATTTTCGTTCTAATAATTGCGCTGTCAAACGACATAAATCAGCACAATCTTGATTGTACATTATTATAGTACTCATATCCATTTTCATCTCTAAATGGGATGCATCATAACAATGTGTGCATTGTGCAGCACAAAATTGCAATACCTCAATCATTTTTTGCTTTTCCATTGTAATTGGTTTTAAAATTTATATTCTTATTTTATCCTCCAAATGGGAACGTTTCCGGCATTTGATTTCCATCGGACTTCATATGAAGTGGGTGCAGTGCCGAAGTTTCGTCCAAATAAATGAAGGCATTATAGCAGTATGGAATCTTACAAGGAATATAATTCCCAAAATGTTCGTGTTTCGGTCGATACACGACCCCTATCGCCCGATGCTCAAATTCCTGCTCTCCAAGGTAATCTCTCATTGCTTCAGTCATAAATAAGACCCTATCTTTAGCCTCGAGTTTGTGCAGTTCATATTCCCAGCTGTGCTTTACCGCTTCAGGAACTTGCATCACCTGCATGACATTCCCCCACTCACTTCCTGCAATAACCGTCCCCTTATAGGAACCAAAGCCTATAGAAAACACCTCCTCCGGTTTGTGCTCTTCGTTTATGATTTGCCCCACATTTACTGTTCCATCATCACGCATATCCGTAGCTCGCGCATCTCCAATATGAGTATTGTGTTCCCATATAATTCCTTTAGCATCTGGACCATGAAATTCCATGAGATTTTCTAAAGTATGAACCATATGGCGGTCCCGAATATTCCAAGATGTTGGCCCTGGTAGTATCATCGCACGATAGTATCGTTCTGCGTTAACAATTACCTGTGCATTTTGTCTCACGTTCATACTCTCTTCTGGATCGCTATTACATATGGGAATATACCCCCTTATTTTAGTCAGTAGATTCACCACTTCATCTTCGCAGGATAACGAAACCGCTCGTGCCGACAGGGCATATTTCTGTCCCTCCCCTCTGTTGTAGCGTTCAAAACAAGTAAAGGCATCTAAGGCGGCCTTTTTAATTGTCAGGTCTTTATTTTCTAAATAGGAAAGAACCTCATCAAAAGACTCCCAAAGGCTGTAGACATCTAGACCATAAAATCCGATTTTATCCTCTTTTACATGCCTATCATTATGCCCCCGAAGCCATTCTGCCAACGCAACCGTTTCCCAGTTGGCCCACATCCAAGTCGGCCACCTGTTGAAAGAATGAAGAACATCTTTTGCAGATTCCCCTGAGTCCGGATAATTTTTAATATACCGATTGAGTTTATAGCAATCTGGCCAATCTCCTTCTACGGCAATAAAAGAGAATCCTTTTTTTTCTATTAGTTTTTTGCTGATTTTAATCCGCCAAGTATAGTATTCATGAGTTCCATGAGAGGCTTCGCCTAATAGTACATATTTGGCACCCCCAATTTTTTCAATCAGTTCATTGATAGCACCCTCGTCGTTGACTTCTATTGAGTTATCAAGAATTACCTTTCTCAAATCTAGAGTTTCAGATGCTTTGTATTTTGAGTTAGATATTCCCATACTATTATAAATATTTAAATCCTATCTTAAGATAATCGCAACGCAATTTTAGTCATGCAAAAAGTGCTGACCTCCCTAGATTGTCACTAATCAATAATAGCAAAGTATAAATACACAAGCTAATTAACCGCTATTCCAGTACATAAAAGTGCGTCCCAATCAGCCACTATTTAATAAGGCCTTTAGTGAAGTTACGATAAATATTGATTCAAAATATTGATTAATAGTATATTAACATTTATATAATTGAAGTATTAATTATATAAACGAGATAACTTACTAGAAAACGGAAGTACGAGGTTTGCGAGGTCTTTTAAAAAATAGTATCAAAAAAAAGAATGTCTTTATTAACCGATTCGGAGTCCGTTTTCAATTTTAAAATCGGGGGCTAATAAAACAACATCGACTTCTTCTCCCACCGCTCCTAGTACGAGACATTCGCTCATGAAATTAGCAATTTGCTTTTTTGGGAAATTTACGACTGCAACAATCTGGCGTTCGAGCAAATCAGCCTTGGAGTAGCGTTTGGTAATTTGTGCCGAAGTTTTTCTGATTCCAATAGTTTCTCCAAAATCTATGGTGAGTTGGTAAGCTGGTTTTCGGGCCTCCGGAAAATCATTGACTTCCACGATGGTGCCCACGTGCATTGACACTCTTTCAAATTCTTGCCAAGTTAAATTATTCTCCATCTCAAATTTTGGTTTTATTCCAATGTATTATAAATACTAAAATAATCATTTCGGACTAAAAGCAATCCTTTTTTCTTAACTTTAAATCTGAAACTTAAAACAACATACTCCATGTCACGAACCCCATCCAATATGGTCGCTCTGGGAACTAAGGCTCCCGAATTTTATCTGAAAAATATGGAATCTGGGACGGAGTCGTTTTCTTTTGCCGATTTAAAAGGAGAAAAGGGAACGTTAATCCTATTCATTTGTAATCACTGTCCCTTTGTGCATCACGTAATTGAAGAGGTTGTTATGATCTCTAATGATTATAAGGTACAAGGACTTGGTGTAGTCGCCATTTCAAGTAACGATGTGGTGAATTATCCGCAGGATGCGCCGGAACTCATGACGGAATTTGCTTTCGAAAATAATTTTGAATTCCCTTATTTGTATGATGAAACACAGGAAGTGGCTAAAGCGTACCGTGCTGCCTGTACCCCTGACTTCTTTTTATATGACAGCCAAAACAAATTAGTCTATCGCGGCCAACTTGATGATAGTAGACCCGGAAATGGTATTCACGTTAGTGGTAACGATTTACGAGGGGCCATTGACAGCATTATTTACAACCGGGCGTTGAATCCCAATCAGAAACCAAGCATTGGGTGTAGTATTAAATGGAAACAAAATTAGTGGTTAGAGGAAAATTAAAAACACATCGTCACTAGTACTATTTTTGAGATGAAATTTTAAAAAAAAACAGCTATTATTTAACTAAAACGCATCCATAAGATCAATTCTCGAAAATAGCTCTAGCTACTTCAATGAACTTTAATTCTCTAAACTGTAACTTAGCACGAGTTGAATAATAAAAACATTTTCTCCAAAAAAAACCCCAATTATCTGAGATGATAATTGGGGTTTTACATATAATACAAAACTAAAAATTCAACTTTCTAACTTCGTATATCGGACCTTACTTAACGTCCATTAATTCTACGTCAAAGATCAAAGTAGCGTTTGGTGGAATTGCTCCTCCAGCACCGCGAGACCCATATCCTAGATGAGATGGAATCACGAAACGTGCTTTATCCCCTACGCGCAATAAAGCGATACCTTCGTCCCATCCTTCAATAACATTTCCTTGTCCTAATGGAAATTCAATTGGTTTTTTTCTTGGATAAGAGCTATCAAAAACTTTTCCAGACTCTAACGATCCTTCATAGTGTACGGAAACTGTTTTTCCAGCTACAGCTTGCTTTCCTTCTCCTCTTTGAATGAATTGGTAACGCAAACCACTTTCTGTTTTTTCAAACCCAGCTGCTAATTTTTCCATTGCTGCTTCAGCATCTGCTTTCAAAGCAATATCACGTTTGTTACGTGCTCCCTTAAAAGTGATAAAGGCTTCGATAGCATTCCATTTTTCAGCTTCTTCTCCTACTCTTACAATTTCAACACTTTCCAGAAGATCTCCTTGAGCAATAGCATCAACTACATCTTGTCCCTCTACCACATGTCCAAAAACAGTATGTTTACCGTCTAACCATGAAGTAGGAACATGTGTAATGTAAAATTGAGAACCGTTTGTTCCAGGACCTGAATTAGCCATAGATAATATTCCTGGCTTATCGTGTTTTAAACTTGGGTGAAATTCATCATCAAATTTATAACCAGGATCTCCTGTTCCAGTTCCCTGTGGACATCCACCTTGAACCATAAAATCAGGAATCACTCTGTGAAACTTCAATCCGTTGTAAAACTTTGTCCCTTGTGGTTTTACTTTATTTTCTAAGTCTCCTTCAGCCAAACCTACGAAATTACCAACAGTTCCCGGTGTTAATTCGTGCTCTAATTTTACTAAAACCGACCCTTTTACAGTGTTGAATTTAGCATATATTCCATTTTCCATGATTGTGTAATTTTTATTGAAGTGCAAATTTACGAATTAATTTGTTATCCATTGACGCTTTCTACTCCTTTACGCTTGGATTTATAGGTTAAAGCATACACAGAGAAAGCTAATGCTGATAATACTAAACAACCTAAGGTCACAGCGTGCCAACCGCCAAATCGCCATAAAAACAAGCCAAAGGCAGAGCCTGCAGCCGTTCCTAAGAAGCTAAAAGACATGAAAACGGTATTCATTCGGTTTCTTGCATCCGGTAGTATCGAATAAACACGAGTTTGATTTGAAATATGCACCCCTTGCATACCAATATCTATAAAAACGATCCCTAAGACGATTCCAATAACACTCGATCCAGAGAAATAGAAGATCACGAAACTGAAAGCGATTAACATACAGCCATATCCCACTGCAATTCTAGAACTCCCCTTATCACTTAATTTCCCAACTAAAGGAGCTGCCAAGGCACCCGAGGCACCTATAATGCCAAAAAGTCCTATTGTGGTACTAGTAAAATTGAAAGGTTCTTCTGAAAGTAATAAAACCATTGTAGTCCAAAACGCGCCAAATTGAGCGAAACTAAATACATTAATTAAAGTCGCTTCACGCAATAAAGGTTGTTCCTTGATTAAGGTGAAAAGCGAACCAATCAATTGTTTGTACGAGCCCTTAAACACTGGCTTATTATAAGGAAATTGTTTTCTGATGATAAAAAATAATACGAGACATAATCCTGAGGCAATCCAAAACATAGCACGCCAACCAAAAATATCTCCTATAAAACCACTTAAGGTTCTGGACAACAAAATTCCTACTAAGAGTCCACTCATAATTGTTCCTACTACCTTACCCCGTTCTTCTGGTGCGCTCAATGAGGCTGCCAATGGCAAAATAAGTTGAGGCACAATAGAAGTAATTCCTATTAAAAGTGAGGCAATCTCTAAGACAAAGTAACTTTGCGCAGTGGCTGCGATAATTAAAGCAATTACAGAAGCAAAAGTGGTGTACAGTATCTGACTTTTACGTTCAATTTTGTCCCCTAGCGGAACCATCAGAAACAAACCAATAGCATAACCAGCTTGCGTTAGATACGTTATTGTTCCTGCATCTGCATTGGGAATATTAAATTCCTTTGCTATCAATATAATTAACGGTTGGCAATAATATAAATTGGCTACAATCAGTCCAGTAGCGGCTGCCATGAATAGGACGTTCTTTTTTGATAAATTCATGGCGCAAAAGTACGCCGTGTTTTTAGATTATTGTTCTAAATAAAAGATAAACTTTGAGGCAAAAGTAGTAATACGTTCCTTAAGAACACCAAAAAAAAACTGTTTTTGGGGTGTTAAAAAATAGCCTTCTCTAATTTATTCCTTTATTGAATCAAGAGCTGCCAAGATGTCTTTAGCCTCTGCTCTATTTGTATATTCAGCATCTAAAAACGTATAGACAATTACTCCATTTTGATCAATTACATAAGTCGCTGCTAAAGGTAATTCATCTGATTCATCACCATTAAAACCATGCAAATCGAATCCTTTTTGATATACTTCAGCCACAGCATCAGTCAATTTAAAAACGATGCCATATTGCTTCGCTACTTTGTTTCCTACATCACTTAATACCTCAAATTGTAATTGGTGCTTTTCAGTAGTGGATATCGATTTGTCCGGCAACTCAGGTGTTAAAGCCAATAAATTAGCCCCTTTTAATTGGATATTAGGCAGTTGTTTCTGCAAGTACAGCAAAGTCATATTACAATAAGGACACCATCCGCCACGGTACCACGTCAAAACTACAGGTCCTTTTTTTAAGTAATCACTCAATTGCACTTCTTTTCCAGTAGCGTTGGCAAGTGTAAATTCTGGGGCGACATCACCATTATTTTTTGCATTGGCGATAACATTTTGTCGTGTTACATCGGCAATTCCTTCAGCGAATGTTTTCTTTATTTGCTCTGGCGCTTTAGCTTCCCAAGTCTTTTTTGCGTTATCTAAAGTAGCCTGCAAACCGTTTTTTGCGTTTTCTGTGCTCATACTTTATTGTTTTAATGGTGGGTCAACTATTTCTAGAAATTGGACGATAGACAATACCTATCCAAGTACTCTTTTGGTTCTATCAACTTTAGTGCCGTTCCTCTGTTTAATGTTTTAAACGAAAAATAGACAATAACAGAAAATGCAGCGGACAGATTAGCACTGGAACTGGATACTCATAGTATTGGAAACCTAAAGATTTTGGTTTTTAAAAAACTGTAGTTTTTTTTTCTATTTTCGTATAGTTTCTTCGACTGATCAGTTTGAGAAAAACGCTCTCAGCACAAAGCTGGAATTCCAATTTTCATGTTATTATTGCTATTGAATTAAACGACACATACCCTCATGTTGCTAAAAGTATTGCGAGACTACATTTAATTTTATTTTTGGGACTACCACTTTTAATTCTGTCAGCACAACAACTTCGTACTAAGTACAAAGCTAAATCCGGAAGAACCACTGTTGTGCATTCGTGCTTACTTTAGGGTGGGTTGATTTGTTATTGATTGCTCAACTAACTTCATAAAGTCACCCATTTTACTATCATCCATCCACCTTGTAACTACGACTAGGTCATTCGCATTATCAATTACGATATAGTTTCCTCCAAAACCAGCCGCAAAGTAAACATCAGGTGAAACGCCTTTCCAGGCTTCACTTTTATTTATCCACCACATATACCCATAATTTTCATTAGAACTTGAAGATTGATGAGCAGCATTAACCCACTTTTCTGATACTAACTGCTCGTTTTTCCACTTACCTTTTCTTAAAAATAATAAACCAAACCGAGCTTGGTCAATTGCACTTATAAAAACCCCACCGCCAGAATGACCACCGCCACTAACGGACTGCATCATCGATCCATCAACATTTACAAACGAGTTTTCATATCCATACCAACGCCAGGTAGTCGAAGCACCAATGGGGTCCATAATTTTTTCTTTAAGTATCACGGGCAATGGTTTTCTCCAAACTTGCAGTAAAGAATAGGCGAGCAGGTTAACGCGTACATCATTATATTCAAAGACAGTTCCCGGTTCATTGAGTTTCCTGTTTTTCCAATCGTTAATACCTCCTTCTTTAGGCGGACGGTCTGCCCAATCATGCAGTCCAAAGAGCGTTCCGCTCCAGTCCGAAGACTGGTTTAGCAAATTGTCCCATATAATTTTTGAATTGTGAGGTGCATCAAAAGTTCCATCCCAAACATAATTTTTCAGACTATCATTTACACTTTTTATAAGACCGTTGTCTATTGCCAATCCTGCTGTTGTAGAAAGAAAACTTTTTGTTACACTAAAAGTCATATCAACTCGATGAATATCTCCCCATTGAGCTACGATATATCCGTTTTTTATAATTACTCCTGCTGGACCACCGCGTTCTTTCATAGGGCCTACTATTTTATAATCTGGCTCTCTCGCATAGGATTTTAGGTTGGCAATTCGTAAATCTCTCTCCACTTTATTTTCATTGTTTAAAGCAAAATTCACGGCACTATCTAACAACGTTTTATTCAGCTTCATTTCAGCTGGTTTTTTTGACAGCCAAGTTGCATCAGGGAAGTATTTCGTTTGGGCAGTTGCAACAAAAAAGGATAAACTAAAAAGAAAGATTAGCGTTTTATTTTTCATAGTTTTTTATTTATAATTTATCGTAATGTTAAATGGGCGTGACACATAAAATTGTCGCAATTCTAGACGTTTGCAAATTAGGAAAACGAATATTTTCGCATAAACGAAAATACAAATTAAAACGATAATTCCATTAAGGTCCAAAATACGGCAAAACGTCTGCTGTGTCTACCTTATTTCACTAATTCTATTTAATTGTTATTTTAATTTTTTAATTTTTCCAGATTCAGAAGCATAATTCACATCAGAGATTGATTCAATTAATTTAATATTTCCTTTTTTATCAAGAAATATTTTTCCGTATTTTGGCAATTTTTTTTGTGATTTTGAAATTGTAGTATCAATTAATGGAGTAGCTTCTACGACAATTTTTTGTTCTCCATAGACATAGGGAATAAACCAAAATTTGGAATAAACTACTCCGTCCAAAAGAGCAACACAACCAGGAATTCCGTCAATTGTATTGCTAATAGCCTGATCAATTTTTATTTTTCTAGTTGGAATTATAATAATGATACTCGACTTATCCTCTCCAGTTGTTTTCTCTGAAGATTTTTGTAGCGCACTTAATTTTTCAAGCTCAATATTTTTTGTAGAGACAATTGTGAAATTAAATAAATTCTGAGAGCAACTTGTTAAGATTACACTGATAAATACGGCAATTGAAAGTTTTTTCATTTTTATTACTTTTTATTAATTTTAGTTTTAAGCTGTACACAACGTAATGACACTTTGAGGTGGCTGGAAATTCGTAACATTTCAGTTTTCAGCTTAACTAAAACGTGATGCGAAACGATAACACCACTAAATTCCAGCTAGCTCAAAATGTTGGTTCTGCCTTCGGTTTTTTATTTATTGCAATATTAATTTCACGGTTTAGCTTCCGCACCTTTTAAGTCAGAAACAATTTTAAATTATTTGTTACGGCTTATTTTTTATAGAATTTACTTCTTTTTTTAAAGAAAGGATTTCAATGTTTATATCGTTCAGATGTTTTTGAAAATTATCATTATGTTCAACTTTCTCGGATGCCAATTTATGGATCTCTTTTATATATTCTTTTGAATTATCTGGTTGTACCAATATTGTTATAATTCCAATTAACCCCCCAAATAATACATACATTATGTTATACAAAACATCATATTTTAATCTCTTACTTGTCAACTCCTTTATGGTAATATCTAAATCTTTTTCAGTACTAACATTTAACAAATATTTTTCAATTCCTCCATCATTTAAAACTAAAACTCCATTATTGTTCAATTCATATTGTTTGGCACAAGTGGACGGTTTAATTAAATTCAATCCTTTGCAAATTCTGATTGATTGCTTTCGTAATGATGTGTTACCATTATTGTCTGAGCAATTATTCCCATTAAGTAATTCGGATAATATTAAGTCAATTTCAGATTTCAATTCATTTGATAATTTCATATAGTTTCGATTTTCTAAACTTAGGCATAACTAATATATA
>JBLIKD010000010.1:0-25954 GCA_047636275.1 Flavobacterium sp.
TTAGGTACGTTCTTTCTTGAATGCATAATATTGATTTTGTTCGCCTCGAAGATTTTAGAAATACTTTATCTTTGCTTCAAAATTGATTCCAATGAACAAAAAAGTAATTCTTATGATACTAGATGGTTGGGGAAAATCTCCTGACCCTAAAGTATCTGCAATCGACAACGCCAATATTCCATTTATAAAAAGTCTTTATAAAAACTATCCAAGTGCCCAACTTCGCACAGACGGCCTAAATGTAGGTTTACCGGAGGGACAAATGGGAAATAGCGAAGTAGGACACATGAATCTTGGTGCAGGGCGCATTGTTTATCAAGATTTAGCCAAGATAAATCTGGCAGTTGCCAATAAAACGCTAGCAAAAGAGCAAGTACTGCAGGATGCCTTTCAATATGCCTTGGACAATCATAAAAAAGTACATTTTTTAGGATTAGTTTCTGACGGAGGTGTTCATTCCCATACTTCGCATTTACGCGCTTTAATAGATGCTTCTCAACATTACGGATTGAAAGACGTATATATTCATGCCTTCACCGATGGTCGCGACGTTGATCCAAAATCCGGAAAAAAATACATTCAAGATCTAGAAAACTATATCAAAAATACTTCCGTAGAATTAGCTTCTATAATTGGTCGCTATTACGCTATGGACCGCGACAAACGCTGGGAAAGAATAAAACTCGCCTACGATTTATTAGTGAATGGTCAAGGAACACATTCAAGAAATGCAGTGGCAACTATCGAAGAAAGTTATGCAAATGATGTGAGTGATGAATTCATAGACCCCATTACAATGACCAATTCACATGACGAGCCAACGGCCACAATTGAAGAAGGTGATGTTGTTATTTTCTTTAACTTCAGAACTGACAGGGGAAGAGAGTTAACGGAAGTCTTAACCCAAATGGACTTGCATGAACAAAACATGCACAAATTAAACTTATATTATGTTACGCTGACTAATTATGATGAAACCTATAAAAATGTAAAAGTTGTTTACAACAAAGATAACATTACGGAAACTTTAGGAGAAGTTTTAGAAAAAGCAAACAAAACTCAAATTAGAATTGCAGAGACTGAAAAATATCCTCATGTTACTTTTTTCTTTTCCGGCGGACGAGAAGAGCCTTTCATCGGTGAAAGCCGCATCCTAAAAAACTCTCCAAAAGTAGCTACCTACGATTTACAGCCTGAAATGAGTGCCTTTGAGTTAACAGATGCCTTAATTCCAGAACTAGAAAAAGGAGCAGTAGATTTCATATGTCTTAATTTTGCCAATGGCGACATGGTGGGCCATACCGGAATTATGAGCGCGGCAATACAAGCCTGTGAGGCAGTTGAAAAATGTGTAGAAAAAGTGATTACAGCTGCATTAGCCAATGATTACACCACTATTGTAATTGCAGATCACGGAAACTGTGAAACGATGATTAACCCCGACGGAAGTCCAAATACCGCGCACACGACCCATCCAGTTCCTATTATTTTAGTAGATAAAGAATTGAAACAAATTAATGACGGAGTTTTAGGAGATATCGCTCCAACTATTTTAGAATTGATGGGGATCGAAAAACCCGCTGTGATGACTCAGCATTCTTTACTTTAAAAAAAATCATACAACTAAATGATAATGAAGGCTATTCAAATCGAATAGCCTTTATTGTGAAAATAAAATGAGTATTACTATTATTTATGATAGTAATACTATTATATTTGCACTTAATAATATTGAAAAAATAGTGCCATGAAAAATTTACTACTTCAATGCTTGATTGTAATGCTTTTATTCCATTTGAATACTACAGCTCAAAACACTACTATGCTCTCAAGCCCCGAGACGATCATTAGTCTTGATTTAAGTAACAACAAAATTGATTTAAAAAAAGTAGACTTCTCAAAATTTGTCAATTTGGAATATTTAAGTTTGAAAGATGACCATTTAAAGGAACTACCAAAAGAGCTGTTCTTACTGAAGAAGTTAAAAACATTAGATTTAAGTGGAAACGATTTTACGGTGTTACCAAAAGACTTTTCAAAACTTAAAACCCTTGAGAAATTGTATTTAAATGATGAGAAAAACTTAAACTTACCTCAATCGTTATCCGTTTTAGCGAAATTGCCTAATCTAAAATCGTTGCACCTTGATAATGATCGAATCAATTATATACCTAGTGAGATGTTAAAACTTAAGAATTTGGAGTATTTAAGTTTGCGTCATAACGCATTAAAAGAATTTCCGAAAAATATTAATTCTTTGTCTCATTTAAAGCATTTATATTTGAATGAAAATAGTGTTCCACTGGACAATGTAGAGCTTAGAAACATCAATTTTGGCTTTGAAATCGACTTTTAAATGTAAACCATTCAAATGCATAATTTAATCACAAATATAAAAATTCAAATTTCAGACAAAATCTTTGTAAAAGATCCTGAAACATCAGCTCTTGGAAAGAAGATAATTAAAGAGAGTATCATTTTAATAGATGAAAAAGGGTTTGATAACTTTACTTTTAAAAAATTAGGCGAACGCATTGGCTCCAATGAAAGTTCAATTTATAGATATTTTGAGAACAAGCACAAACTACTAGTATATTTATGTTCGTGGTATTGGAGTTGGATTGAATACAAAATGGTATTCAAATTGACGAATATTGATGATCCCATGGAACGCTTAAAGCGAGCTATTGTTATTGTCACTGAAAAAATCGTTGATGATGAAAGAACGGAACATATCAACGAAAGGATTTTAAATAGAATTGTAATTATAGAATTCACTAAAACCTTGTATACTAAAGAAGTTGATGAAGAAAACAAAGAAGGTTATTTCATCATTTATAAAAGACTAATCAATAGAATGGTCGCAATTGTAAACGAAATCAATCCCGATTATCCTTTTGCAAAAAGTCTGATTTCAACCATTGTAAAAGGTTCTTTACACCAACATTTTTTAAAAGAACACCTATCAACTATTACCGATTGTAACGAACAAGTATCCCCCACCAACTTTTTTATGGACTTAATCAATACCATATTAATAAAAGAATAAAGCGCATTACCGCTTAAAGTCGCAGCTACGATAAGCCACAAAAAAGAAAAAAATTAATAAGCAGCATATATGAAACCATTACAGCGATTTTATAATTTACTTGAATTAGATAAGAAAGATGTTTACCAACTATTTTTCTACGGAATCCTCTCAGGAGTAATCAGTTTATCGCTACCTCTAGGAATACAAGCCATAACTAATTTTATTCAATCTGGAAGAGCAAGTGCTTCTTGGATTGTTTTAATTGTTTTGGTCGTTTTTGGTGTAGCACTTGTTGGAGTACTTTCGTTGATGCAGTTGCGCATCATGGAAAACTTACAACAAAAAATATTTATTCGATCCTCCTTTGAGTTTGCGGTTCGCTTACCCAAAATAAAAGTTGAGGAATACTACAATACTTATCCGCCAGAACTCGCAAATCGCTTTTTTGATACCTTGATGATTCAAAAAGGAACAGCTAAATTGTTAATCGATTTTTCAGCAGCGATACTACAAATTATTTTTGGAATCATACTGTTGTCCTTCTACCACAATTATTTTATCATTTTTGGAATATTACTACTGTTATTACTATACTTTATTTTTAAATTCTCTTACAATACTGGAATCGAAACGAGTATGAAAGAATCAAAATACAAGTATAAAGTTGCAGGATGGTTGCAGGAAATTGCTCGTAATAATTTTAGCTTCCGAAATAATTTACATCACGATTTCGCACTGAATAAAAATGACCTGTTAGTTTCAGATTATCTCAATTACAGAGAGAAACATTTCTCCGTAATTAAAACTCAATTTAGCCAATTAATCCTCTTCAAAATAATAATAACAGCCAGTTTATTATCAATCGGAGGATACCTAGTACTGTCTCAACAAATGAATATTGGCCAATTTGTTGCTGCAGAAATCATTATTTTATTAGTAATCACATCAGTCGAAAAAATCGTAATTGGCCTTGAAACGCTTTACGATGTTTTAACATCAGTTGAAAAAATAGGATTAATAACGGATATGAAACTGGAAGAAGAATTTACATTAGATTCTGACAGTTGCTATACTTCTATCGCTTTAGAAGTTGAAAATGTAAGTTTTACATTTCCAGATTCAAAAAACAAAATTTTAAACAACATCAACTTAAACATCGATCAAGGGGAACGTATCTTTATTGACGGAGTAAACGGTTCTGGAAAAACAACCTTAATACGGATATTGTCAGGATTAATTCAGCCTAGCCATGGTGCAATCTCTATCAACGACAATAGCTTTAAGAAAATTAATCTCAACCAATTTAGATCGCAAATAGAAAGTATCATATATGGTGAAACTCCATTTGAAGGCACCGTGCTTGAAAATATTACCTTTAAAAACACGACGGTATCAGAAGAAACTTTAAAATGGGCTATTGAAGGAATGCAATTAAAAGAATTCATAAAGTCGCTACCACAAGGTTTAGACACAGCTCTATTTCCAGAAGGAAAACAATTGTCATCGTCTAATGCTCAAAAATTATTACTGGCTAGAAGTATTATTAGTAAGCCTAAAATTTTGTTTTATGAAGACCCTACGGACAATATGGATGATAAAGTTGCCAATGAAATAATAGATTTCATCACTGCAAAAGAACACCAATGGACCATTATTGTATCATCAAAAAATCAGTATTGGAAGAGCAAGTGTAACAGAAATCTCACTATGAAAAACGGACAAATTATCTTAGACTTAAAAAACAACTAGATGTTAAATATATCAGACCACAATAAACATATTGATACCCACCTTGACCGTTTCAAAACAGTTAAAGGACTTGAAACAAGACCACATTATAAAATTTTAAATCGACTTATAACGCTTGTAGCTATATTAGCGTTTATTACCTTATTCCTGCCTTGGACCCAAAACATTTCTGGTAAAGGAGCCGTAACTACCTTAAAACCTAATCAAAGACCACAATCTATCCAAAGTGTTATCTCAGGTCGAATTGAAAAATGGTATGTTAAAGAAGGAGATTTTGTAAAAAAAGGGGATACCATCCTTTTTATCTCTGAGATAAAAGAAGATTACATGGACCCTAACTTAGTGGAAAACACTATGAATCAATTGAATGCTAAAAGTGAAGCCTTAAATTCCTACAGTTCTAAATACGGGGCGTTAGCTAGTCAAATTGTATCGATTCAAAGCGAAAAAAACCTCAAATTAGAGCAAGCAAAAAATAAACTAAAGCAAGCTAATTTTAAAATTAAGAGTGATTCGATTGATTTGGTTGCCGTGAAAACCCAACTTAAAATAGCCAACACTCAGTTCAATCGAGTTGTACAACTGAACAATGAAGGTTTAAAAGCAATGACTGACGTAGAAGAGAAACGTTTAAAACAGCAAGAAGTCGAGGCTAAGATAATCACTCAAGAAAACAAATTATTAATTACTCAAAATGAATTACTAAATGCAAAAGTAGAACTTAATCGTATTACGGCGGAATACAATGAAAAAGTCGCGAAAGCAGAAAGCGACCAATTTACCGCATTGAGCAATCAATATGACACTGAAGCACAAGTGAATAAGCTAAAAAATCAATATGCTAATTACAGCATTCGTAATGACTTATATTACATCAGAGCAGCTCAAAATGGATACATTAACCGTGCTTTACAAGCTGGAATTGGTGAAACTATTAAAGAAGGAACACCAATCGCTACTGTAATGCCTTCAGAGTATGATATTGCCGTAGAAACCTACGTCAATCCATTAGATTTACCTTTAATTTCAAAAGGTGCCAAAATAAGAATTTGGTTTGATGGTTGGCCTACTATTGTATTTTCAGGTTGGCCTGATATGTCCTACGGGACATTTGGCGGCAGAATTGTTGCCGTTGAAAAATTCATCAGTGATAATGGAAAATTCAGAGTACTTATTGCCCCTGACCCTAATGAAGATCCTTGGCCAAAACAATTGAGTATTGGATCGGGAGCACAAACAATTGCTTTACTAAATAACGTACCTGTTTGGTTTGAAATATGGCGAACACTTAACGGGTTCCCTCCAGATTATTATGATATGAGTCAAAAAAGTGGAAAAACTAAAGAAAAAAAATAATGAGATATTCTATTTTATTTTTGCTGCTTTTCGGTTTGAATCTTCAAGCTCAAAATAGAGTAAATGAAACTATATTACCTCAAAAACTAGAATTTACATTCAACGAATATTTGGGGTATGTCAAAAAATTTCATCCGCTGGTTAAAACAGCTAATTTAGAGATCAATAAAGCGCAGGCGAGTTTAATGGCTGCGCGAGGCGCTTTCGATCCAAAAATTGAGGTTGACTTTGATAAAAAGCAATTTAAGGACACCGAATATTATTCGATTTTAAATAGCAGTTTTAAAATTCCAACTTGGTATGGTATCGAAATCAAAGCTGGTTTTGATCAAAATGAAGGTTATTATCTAAACCCCGAAAATAGTGTTCCTAATGTAGGATTAACATCGTTAGGAATATCAGTGCCTTTAGGACAAGGTCTATTTATCAATCAGCGAATGGCTGATTTGCGTAAATCTAAAATGCAGATGCAATTAGGACAAGCAGAGCGCAAACTGCAAGCAATTGCGGTATTATATGATGCATCAGTTGCTTATTTTAGTTGGAAAAAAAATCATGAAGAGTTTCAAATGTATTCGCAATACAACACTAATGCGGAAACACGCTACAAAGCAGTTCTGTCCCTAATTAAAGAAGGTGATAAAAGAGCTATTGATAGTGTAGAAGCAGGAATTAGTTTCAGAAGTCGTCAGTTAAGCTTAGAAAATTCCAGACTGAAATTGCTAAAAGCAAAACTAGAATTATCTAATTTTTTATGGTTAGACAACTTGATTCCTATGGAACTCTCTGAAGCTCTCTTACCAGAACTAAAAATTGAAATTACAATTCAAGAAACCTTAAAAACAAATGACCTATTAGCTGATAATTTTTCAATAGAAAATCATCCCAAAATTAGCGCATTGGAAACCAAAATTGATATGCTAGAAGTCGATAGAAAACTAAAAGCGAATGCCCTATTGCCAAAAGTTGATCTCTCGTACTCCTATTTATCAGAACCACAATACATCGACAGCTACAAATTTGAAAACTATAAAGTTGGAATTAATTTTTCCTATCCTATATTTCTACGAAAAGAAAGAGGTGGTTTGAAATTAGCGCAGTACAAAATTCAAGAAACTACAAATAGCTTAAATCTAGAGCGTTTGCAACTTTCGAATAAAATAAAAGCGCAAAAAGAAGTAATCACTTCTCTAAATAAACAACGACTTATGGCAACTGACTTAGTAAATAACTACATAACGATGTTACAGTCAGAAGAACGGTTGTTTACTTTTGGAGAAAGTTCACTTTTTCTCATCAATAGTCGCGAAAGCAGTTTAATAACAGCCCAGTTAAACGCAATCTCCTTACGCAATGAGTTTTTTATATCGAACTCTGAATTGTATAAAATTATGGCCAATCCTGATTAAATAATTTTAAAATCGTACTTTTGCAAACTGAAAATAACAAAGTATGATTATAGTTAAATCCCGTGAAGAAATAGAGTTAATGCGCGAAAGTGCTTTAATAGTATCCAAAACATTAGGAATGATTGCTTCTGAAATCAAAGAAGGAGTAACTACATTACATTTAGATAAATTAGCAGAAGAATTCATTCGCGATCACGGTGCCGTTCCTAGTTTCCTAGGATTATACGGATTCCCAAACTCATTATGTATGAGTCCGAATGCACAAGTTGTACATGGAATACCAAACAACACGCCTCTTAAAAGCGGTGATGTTATATCAGTTGATTGCGGCGCTTACAAAAACGGATATCATGGAGATCATGCGTATTCCTTCGAGATTGGTGAAGTAGACCCGGAGACTAAAAAGTTATTACAAGTTACCAAAGAATCCTTGTACGTGGGTATTCGTGAGTTTAAGGCTGGAAATCGTGTAGAGGATGTTGGTAATGCCATTCAAAAATATACTGAATCATTCGGATACGGTGTAGTTCGTGAGTTAGTAGGGCACGGACTCGGGCAAAAAATGCACGAAGAGCCTGAAATGCCAAACTACGGAAAACGCGGTCGTGGTAAACTTTTTATTGAAGGTATGGTTGTAGCAATTGAACCTATGATCAACAGAGGGACCAAAAACATCAAACAGCTTAAAGACGGATGGACAATCCTAACTGCTGATGGAAAACCCAGTGCCCATTTTGAGCACGATGTTGCTCTTATCGACGGCAAACCGGAAATTTTGTCCACATTCGCCTATGTGTACCAAGCCTTAGGAATTGTAAGTAATGAAGAGGATGAATTTAGAAGAGTACCGTTAGTACTGTAATTATTTCGTAAAAATTCACAAAAAATTCCTAGAGGTTCACAAACACTTACAAAAGAGGAAATGCAAAATGACAATTTAGAGTAAAGAATCAAATTAACGCCTTTTAATATAAAGTTGTTGGCTTAGCAATAAAAGTATAAAGACAATTTGGACTCGGTTTTTTAGAATATGCATAGTAACAATATTTTTTCTATGCAATTATAAACACCGATTTAAAAGTTGAAAAAGAAATCACTTTACCAATAATTTATTGCGAAATCAAACTCAATTAAGGATACCGAATTGATTTATTACTAGATAATAAATTAGTTATTGAATTAAAAATTATAGAAACTTTTAGTTCATTTTGCTCAAATATGCACCTATTTAAAACTTGGAAGTTATCATTAGAACTTATGATCAATAGCAAAATTTAAAAGAAAACAATATTTAACGATTAATTCAAATATAGAGATTTAAAAACTCTTTGAAAATCTCTGCGAATCCTTTGTGAAACTCCGCGTAACAACTTATGAAAAAGCTTTTCAAACTCGTACTCAATACTATCCCCCGACCATTACTTATTCGTTTAAGTTATGTCGCGCGTCCTGTTTTAGCTTTAGCTTTAAAAGGTGACCAATTTACCGATCCAATTGACGGAAAAAGTTTTAAAACGTTCTTACCTTATGGCTATGGAACGCAAAGAAATAATGTCCTATCACCAAGTACCCTTTCTTTAGAAAGACATCGTTTACTTTGGTTGTTTCTAAATGAAGAATCTGATTTTTTTACATCCACTGTAACAAAGAAAGTACTTCACTTTGCCCCTGAACAAGCATTCTACAAACTATTCAGAAACCAAAAAAACCTTGATTACACCACAACTGACTTACTCTCTCCTCTGGCAGATGTAAAGGCAGATATCTGTAATTTGCCATTTGAAGACAATCACTATGATGTCATTTTGTGTAATCACGTTTTAGAACACATTCCAGATGACACTAAAGCAATGCAAGAATTGTATCGCGTATTAAAGCCTGGCGGAATGGCCATTTTACAAATCCCTCAAGAGCTATCACGAGCTGTAACTTTTTCTGATGATACAATAACAGACCAAAAAGAGCGCGCTAAAATATTTGGACAATATGATCATGTTCGCATATATGGTCGTGATTATTTTGACAAATTAAGAAGCATAGGATTTAAAGTAATAGAAGAGGATTATACTAATAAAATTGCTCCAAAAATGGTAGAAAAGTATTGTTTAGCAAAAGGGGAAATTATCCCTGTTTGTTTTAAATAAAGTAAATCATACTCGGTCATAACTTAGCTTAATAATGGTATTGCTTAATTCGTTATATTTACATTTCAGCAATACTGTTATTATGCTTCATTCCTTTCTTCGAAAAACAATACTATTATTCATCATCGCCTCAGCTACTGCACAAGTAGAAAATGAAATTGCCCCCCCGTTTAATATCAAGACCGTTTCCTTTATTCAGAACGATCAAAACGTTATTCCAATATTTCCCCTAGGTAGCGGGTTTCAATTACAATTTGATGATTTATATGGCAATGAAGCGGATTTCTATTATGAAATTATACATTGCGACTACAATTGGAAACCATCTGAAATCCCTAAAAACGAATACCTGCAAGGCTTTGACAATCAAAGAATTCAGAACTATACCAACTCTTTCAACACATTACAACTGTACTCCCATTATACATTGTCAATTCCTAATCAGTTTACACAGCAGTTGCGCATCAGCGGGAATTACATGCTAAAAATCTTAAACAATGACAAAGAGGTTGTATTTACAAGAAAATTCATTTTGTATGAAGATTTAGTAACTGTTCCCATGCAGGTAAAACGAACGCGAACAGTGAGCAACGTAGAGTATAAGCATAATCTAGATTTTTCGATAAAATCAAATACCATCACTTTTCAAACTCCTTTAAAAAATGTAAAAATAGTATTGCTTCAAAATGGCAAGTTCAATAGCGCAATAAAGAACGTTACTGCTCAATATACTATTGGCAATGATTTAATTTACAAATACGATACCGAAACGCAATATTGGGCTGGTAACGAATTTTTGTATTTTGAAAATAAAGATATTCGAGTTGCCAATAATAATATCTCACGAGTTGATGCAAGTACAGAAATCTACAATTCGTATCTCTACACAAATAATGCGCGTGCCAATTTCCCCTATTCCGTTTTCGAAGATATTAATGGTAATTTTGTCGTGCGGAATTTTAATGTTTCCGATAGTTCTATTGAAGCTGATTACGCTTGGGTTTATTTCAGCCTTTCCGCTCCCACATTTAATAATGACAAAGAAATCTACATCAACGGGATGTTTAACAATTATAACCTGACTCCGGAATTCAAAATGGATTACAATCCAAAAAAAGGGGTTTACGAAAAAGCTATTTTGATAAAACAAGGGTTTACAAATTTTGAATATGTAGTTGTTGATGACAAAGGAGCAATCGATAATGAAAACGCCATAGATGGTAATTTTTACCAAACCGAAAATGAGTATTCTATTCTAGTATATTATCGCGAAAATACGGGGCGTTATGATCGAGTAGTAGGTAAAGGAAACGCTAACTCGCTAAATATCATCAATTAAAAAAAACAATTCGAAAAACTATAATACAAAATCAAAATTTTGTAATTTTGTTATCTAACACATATTAAACTATTTTTTTACAATGGTATCTCAAATTACAAGAGGCATAAAAATATCAGTATTAACTACTTTTGAAGGCACGTATTTCAAAAACTATAAAATACACTTTGCCTTTAGCTACCAAGTAACGATCGAGAACCATAGCAAGGATTCTGTACAACTAACTTCACGTCATTGGGAAATTTACGATTCCTTAAACAACATAGAAATTGTTGATGGTGAAGGAGTTATTGGAAAAAAACCAGTTTTAAAACCTGGTGAACTTCATAGTTACAGTTCAGGATGTTTATTAACCTCTCCATACGGTGCTATGAAAGGCCACTTCAATATGGTTAACTTTACAACTACAAAAAACTTTAAAGTTTTTATACCCACATTTAAATTATGTGCTCCATTTGCATTGAACTAATCCACGCTACTCTGAATAAATTTGTTTTTCTTATAGTTTATTTATCATATATTTAATTTATCCTTTGTACTTTTGTTTAAGAACGTGTTATTCGACATATTTCGAATAACATAGCTGTTCGATTGTCTAATCTTATCTGTAATTTAACAGATTAACAAATCATAATATCATGCTAAAAGGATTTTTTCACGTACCAAAAGCGGTAAACGAACCAGTAAAAGGGTATGCACCAAATTCACCTGAAAAAGCAGCCGTTCAAGCAGCTTATAGTAAAATGTGGAATTCTAAAATTGACGTACCACTTTATATTGGAAGCGAAGAAATTAGAACTGGAAACACTAAAACCATGTCGGCACCACACGACCATAAACATATAGTAGGTACCTATCATCTTGCTGAAAAACCGCATATTGAAAAAGCCATTGCAAATGCATTAGAGTCTAGAACTGCATGGGCAAATATGGCTTGGGAACAACGCGCTGCCATTTTCTTGAAAGCGGCAGAATTGATTGCAGGTCCATACAGAGCAAGAATAAACGCGGCGACGATGATTGGGCAATCCAAGAATGTACATCAGGCAGAAATTGATGCTTCTTGCGAATTAATTGACTTTTTACGTTTTAATGTAGAGTTTATGACCCAAATCTATGGTGACCAACCTACATCAACTTCAGATATGTGGAACCGTTTAGAGTACAGACCACTTGAAGGATTTGTATACGCTATCACTCCGTTTAACTTTACAGCTATTGCCGCCAACCTTCCTGCAAGTGCAGCTATGATGGGTAACGTTGTAGTTTGGAAACCAAGTGACAGCCAAGTATTCTCAGCACAAATCATTATTGAAGTATTTAAAGAAGCAGGTGTCCCTGATGGAGTTATCAATGTAGTTTTTGGAGACCCAGGAATGATTACAGATACTGTTTTGGCAAGTCGTGATTTTGCGGGAATCCATTTTACAGGATCGACTCATGTCTTTAAAGATATTTGGGCTCAAATTGGAGCTAACATCCATCACTACAAAACATACCCAAGAATTGTCGGAGAAACTGGAGGAAAAGATTTTATTATCGCTCACTCAAGTGCTAACCCTAAACAAGTATCTACGGGAATTGTTCGTGGTGCTTTTGAGTTCCAAGGACAAAAGTGTTCAGCAGCTTCACGAGCTTATGTACCACAAAGTATGTGGCCTGCTGTAAAAGAGCAAATTATTACTGATGTTAAATCAATGAAAATGGGTTCTCCTGAAGACTTTAGTAATTTCGTTACTGCAGTGATTCATGAAGGTTCATTTGATAAATTAGCTAGTTTTATCGATCAAGCCAAAAAAGATACCGATGCTGAAATCATCGTTGGAGGGAACTACGATAAATCAGTAGGGTACTTTGTTGAGCCAACAGTTATCGTTACGACAAACCCTCATTACTCTACCATGGAAACCGAATTATTCGGACCAGTAATGACTATTTTTGTTTACGAAGATGCTAAATGGGAAGAGACATTAGAATTACTTGACGCTACTTCACCATACGCTTTAACAGGAGCTGTTTTCAGCCAAGATCGCTATGCGATTGAAGTCGCCACAGTAAAGTTACAAAATGCTGCCGGTAACTTCTATATCAATGACAAACCAACAGGTGCTGTTGTAGGACAACAACCATTCGGTGGCGCAAGAGCGTCTGGAACAAATGACAAAGCAGGTTCTCCACTGAACTTATTGCGTTGGGCTTCACCGAGAACAATCAAAGAAACTTTTGTAACTCCAGTAGACTACAGATATCCATTTTTAGGAGAATAATTTATCAAGTACGTAGTTGGCGGTATGAAGTTATAAGTACAACCAACAACCGAAATTATTTAACAACCCACAAAACTCAACTTATTTTGAAGTCTTGTGGGTTTGGTTTTTATAAGAAATTTAAAGATGGTGAATTCAAGTCACAGAACACTAATCGCTTTATAAATATGCTCAAGCTATACCAAACAAAGAAAACGCATCAAAATACCTGTTAACGATAAAAGCCATTAGACTCCAAATATTTGGAATCTAATGGCTTTTTTTTAAAAATAAAATCATTTGTCAGAGTTCTACTCTTTTACAACCCGTGTTTTTGACAATCCATCGTGAATTCCATCTTTCATAAATAAGAAAGACAACCTATCGAAAGGAATTAACCTGCAAAATGTTCTTCTCATTATAGCATTAATACTGGGTTTTTCACCTTTTAAGGTTACCACCTTTGTCTTTGTTATAAATTTACCCAATGTCTTTTGAAACTTAAATTCCATAACTGAAAAATACAATACAAATGAAAGCAACATCAAAAACCAAAAAAGTAGTATGTATTCATTCCCTTCAATTGAAAACGCAAACTGAAACAAAGTTCCAATTATTGCATAAACCACTAAAAAAGCAATGATGTCTACAATAAAATGTACAAACCGTACTATTGACCCCACAGTATTAGCGCCTACTATGCCTTCTTCTTCTTTTTTTGTGTATGCTTCTACAATTACGTCCTGAAACTGACTTACATCTATATTCCGAAATGTAATTTCGTGCTCTGCACTTTCAATGGCTAATTCTTGGTATTTTTGTCTGTCTCTTGTGATAACTTGAATTAATTGTTCGTCTGTCTTTTTAGACATTACTTCAGTAAAATCATTTTTCATTTTGAATAAATTAGAAGAATTAATACACCACTCTGTAGTAAGCAATCGTGACTATCTTGAAAAAATTTCCACAATTTAACCCTAACTACTAAACTTCAAAGGCACATGCACCACTTTCTTAGTTTCAAAAAAATCATCTTCGAAGAAATCAGCCAAATCGTATTGAGTGGCTTTTGGAAAATCTTTTAATTCTTCTGTTAAATCACCCCCTTTTAAATAGAGAATACCGTTTTGTAGTTCATGCTTGCTTTTCTTTTTAACTTTGTCTTTTATCCAAGAAACAAAATCCGGCATGTTAGTCACAGCTCGGCTTACTATAAAATCAAAATCACCTTTAACCAATTCCGCTCTTAACTGCTCTGTCTTAACGTTTTTCAGTTCTAATACATCAACGACAGCCTGAACTACCTTAATTTTTTTTGCAATAATATCTATAAGATAGAAACGCGTTTCTGGGAACAGAATCGCTAGTGGAATTCCAGGAAAGCCACCACCGGTCCCTACATCTAGAATATAAGTACCAGGTACAAAATCTATAATTTTAGCAATTCCCAAAGAATGTAAAATATGCTTTGTATACAAGGCGTCAATATCCCTTCTCGAAATAACATTTATTTTTTCATTCCAATCGTGATACAAAAAGTCTAACTTTTCGAATTGCTCTTTTTGAATAGCAGTTAAATCGGGAAAATACTTAAGAATCTCGTCCATCGCTCAATTTTTTTTAACAAAAGTACAGTTTTTAACTCTGAAAAAATTAGCTCAATTTGGCATAGTTAAAATTTATAATAATTATCTTTACAACTTATTCAATGATCTTATGACTACAACACAACCAACATTTGCAAGACAAGATAAATTAAAGTTCTTTAGAACACTTAACTCACGGGTAAACAATTACTTCAAGGAAAATAATATCAAAAAAACGGGGAACTGGAAACTTCATTTGAAAACCATTATCCTGATCACCCTTTTTCTTGCGCCTTACTTTCTAATATTAACCCTTGGTATGCCTTTCTGGGTTCATCTATTGTTGACGATAGTTATGGGCATAGGTATGGCTGGTGTAGGTATGAATGTTATGCATGATGGGAATCATGGTTCATATTCTAATAAAAACTGGATCAATAAATTTATGGGTGGTACGATTTATATTCTTGCGGGAAACGTACACAACTGGCAGGTACAACACAATGTATTACACCACACCTACACGAATATCCCTGGGCATGATGAAGATTTAGATGCAGGAAGAATCATTCGTTTTACAAAAGAGGCAAAATGGCATTCTTTCCATCGCTTCCAACAATATTACTCTGTATTTTTATACGGCTTATTAACTTTCAATTGGGCAATAACAACTGATTTTAGGCAAATGAAAACCTACCTAAAAAGGAAACTATCCTACGGTGAAGCAAAGAGTCCAAAAACACTGTGGACGACTTTGATAATCACTAAAGTCATTTATGTATCCATTTGGATCGTTTTACCTATAGTTATTGGCATCACTTGGTGGAAAGTGCTAATAGGTTTCTTTATCATGCATTATACAGCAGGATTAATTTTAAGCATCGTGTTTCAACTGGCACACGTCGTGGAAGAGACTGAGAACCCTACTCCAAACGAATTAGGAGAGATGGGAAATACTTGGGCAATTCATCAACTATTTACAACAACTAATTTTGCTCCAAAAAATAAAATAGTAAACTGGTACACTGGTGGCTTGAATCACCAAATTGAACATCATATTTTTCCAAATATAAGCCATATTCATTATGGTAAGATTGCAAAAATCGTCAAAGAAACTGCAGCAGAATGCAACTTACCGTATTACGAATACAAAACAATGCGCGGTGCAGTTATTGCTCATTTCAAACATTTGAAAGACCTAGGAATGAAGCCAGCAATGTAGGAACGGATGATGTAGAAACGCAGTTCGTCGATAAAAGAACGTATTAATTTAACCACCCTCATTTTTCGATTAATAAATCAGGGCAATCAACACTTTTTTAATGAATCATTTACTTTCAGACAGAATTAACAACCTTGCTACTTCACAAACATTAGCAATGGCAGCTTTGGCTAGAGAACTAAAAGCGCAAGGAAAAGACATTATCAGCTTAAGTTTAGGAGAACCTGATTTCAATACTCCAGACTTTATCAAAGAAGCAGCTAAAAAAGCGATCGACGAAAATTACAGCACCTATTCTCCAGTAGATGGATATGCTGAATTGAAAGAAGCAATCTGCAGAAAGTTCAAAAGAGACAATGATTTAGATTATAAACCATCACAAATTGTAGTTTCTACAGGAGCAAAACAATCTTTATATAACATTGCACAAGTAATGTTAAATGATGGTGATGAAGTAATTTTACCAGCCCCTTACTGGGTAAGCTATTTCGAAATTGTAAAATTATCTGGCGGCTTACCGGTCGTGGTGCCTACGTCTATAGAAAATGATTTCAAAATTACACCGGCACAACTAGAAGCAGCCATCACACCAAAAACTAAAATGATGTGGTTTAGTTCTCCTTGTAATCCAAGTGGTTCTGTATACAGCAGAGAAGAATTAATAGCATTAGCTAAAGTATTAGAAAACTATCCTGAAATCATTGTGGTCGCAGATGAAATTTACGAGCACATCAACTTCTCAGGGACTTTTTGTAGCATTGCATCTATCCCAGGAATGCTAGAAAAAACAGTTACCGTAAATGGGGTTGCCAAAGCATTTGCAATGACCGGATGGAGAATTGGTTATATTGGAGGTCCAGAATTCATCGCTAAAGCTTGTACTAAAATACAAGGACAAGTAACCAGTGGTGCAAACAGCATCGCTCAACGTGCCACTATTACAGCTGTAGATGCTGATCCTAGTGTTTTACAACACATGGTTGACGCTTTCCATAGCCGTAGAGATTTAGTTGTTGGTTTATTGAAAGACATTCCAGGAATAAAAATCAATGTCCCAGAAGGTGCTTTTTATGTATTCCCAGACGTATCTTCGTTCTTCGGAAAAACATTAAAAGGAACTTTAATAAAGGATGCTAATGACTTTGCTATGTACCTTTTAGGGGAAGCGAATGTAGCAACCGTAACAGGCGACGCATTTGGGAACCCAGATTGTATTCGTTTTTCCTATGCGACAAGCGAAGACATCTTGAAAGAAGCCTTAAAAAGAATAAAAGAAGCGGTTTCGTAATTAACAAACCTCTTTCTATTTTTAAAATAGTTTAAGGTTCAGAGTTTCGTTACTTTGAATTTTAAGCTATTTTTGTTTAAGACGTAACCTCTTTGAAAAAAAGAGCGCTTTTTTTTCAAAAAGGTCTGGCTATAGGCTTGATCTCTCCGTTTCACTACGAAGATACCACCTCTATCTCTTACGCGAATTAAAAAACCCGTACTCGGACAATGTACGAACAGATCACAATCTGTCCCTGCAAAAAAAATAAAAAATGAAAATACTCTTATTAGGCTCAGGCGAATTAGGAAAAGAATTTACAATTGCTGCACAACGCATCGGGCAAACCATAATTGCAGTAGACAGTTATGAAAATGCTCCAGCCATGCAAGTGGCACACGGTTTTGAAGTCATCAACATGCTTGACGGAGAAGCTCTAGATCGAATAGTAGCAAAGCACAAACCCGATTTTATTGTTCCTGAGATTGAAGCCATTCGTACTGAACGTTTTTACGATTACGAAAAACAAGGTATTACTGTAGTTCCTTCTGCAAAAGCGGCAAACTTCACGATGAACCGAAAAGCCATTCGTGATTTAGCTTCCAAAGAATTAGGATTAAAAACAGCTGACTATCGCTATGCAACTACTGCATCCGAATTGCGACAAGGAGTCGAAGCAGTAGGAATGCCTTGCGTAGTAAAACCACTAATGAGCTCATCTGGCAAAGGCCAGTCTACCATCAAGACAGCCGGCGATATTGAGAAAGCATGGCAATATGCTGTTGAAGGATCAAGAGGTGATGTTGTTGAAGTTATCGTAGAAGCTTTTGTTAAATTCAATTCCGAGATCACTTTATTGACTGTTGTCCAAAACAACAATCCAACGTTGTTTTGTGCACCCATTGGCCACCGACAAGAACGGGGCGATTATCAAGAAAGCTGGCAGCCCGCAAAAATCTTAGATAAAGACCTGTACGAAGCAAAAGACATGGCCGAAAAAGTTACCGAAGCCTTAGGTGGTGCAGGACTTTTTGGAGTTGAATTTTTCCTTGCTGATGATGGCGTTTATTTTTCAGAACTCTCCCCTCGCCCACACGATACCGGAATGGTAACTTTGGCTGGGACACAAAACTTCAATGAGTTTGAATTGCATTTACGTGCTATTTTAAGTTTGCCAATATTTGAAATTATTCTAGAAAAAGCAGGTGCTAGCGCCGTAATAACAGCCTCTGAAAACAGTACCAATCCAACATACACTGGATTAGAAAAAATTGCCAGTCTCCCAAAAACCGATTTCAGACTCTTTGGCAAACCTTCTTCAAGACCGTATCGAAGGATGGGGGTTGCATTAGTCAATGACACATTAGAAACGCCAATAGAAGAGATAGTAGAAAGAGCTAAAGTAGCTGCTTCCTTAATTAAAGTAAATTCGTAATCATGAAAAAAACATTTTTAGCACTATTCTTATTTGTTACAGCAATAATGAGTGCACAAGGCAATAACGAACAATTAAAATCTCAAATTGTGGAAGCTTCCTGTGGGCAATGTCAATTTGGAATGGAAGGATACGGTTGTGAACTAGCGGTACGTATTGATGGTAAATCCTATTTTGTAGATGGTACTTCCCTTGATTCGCATGGTGATGCTCATGCCAGTGATGGTTTTTGTACTGCTATTAGAAAGGCATCCGTTATTGGAGAAATAAAAAACAATCGTTTTGTGGTTTCACAATTCAAGTTACTTCCAGAAGAAAAGAAAACAAAGCAAAATTAGTAGCGCTAATTATTGAAAATAGTAGTAAACTCACCGAGCATACGCCAAACGAACAGCTGCTGTTTGAATCTAAAACTATTTTATTGACTTCCGAGCAAATTTGCAAACATTCCTATTTCGTGAATTTTAAGAAGGTTCAAATTCTACGACAACATGGTTGCATATCTTATAGGGATGACGTGCAGGCTGATGAATTGGTGAAATGTATAGCTTGATTTCGTAAAAGCCTGTCACTATTTTTATCAAAGGCTTAGAAGAGGCCGAAATTATAATGCTCTCTAAAGAAAATCAAGAACTTCGTCATGCTGGGGTTCCTAAACTGGAGCGTTTTTTCAAAATCCTAAACGAAAAGTTCATGACTGCTAAACAAGACAGCTTCGCGTATAATATAAGTTTATCGGCAGAAAAACGCTTTGAAAAATTTCGGGTAAAATACCCTAGTCTACTTCAAAAAGTACAGCAAAAACAGATTGCTCCTTATCTTGATGTTAAAACAGAATTTTTTAGTACAATAAACTCAAAACCGCTGAGAAAACAGCTTCCTAATTAGTAAATCATTATCCATAATAATAGATAATAGATTAATTGTTTTTAATAATATTAATTCAAGAATAAAATGCAACTCAAATTGCAGATACTTTACTAAAATTAATTATCTCAAAAACACCTATGATTTTGGATTTATCATTGTTGGAACACCAGAATTATTTTATAAGCAGGAGTCATCTTTAAGAAAAGGAGGAATGAACTTAAAAGATGACGTGATGGTATTGTATAATGTGGAAAATTTCAAAGAAGCCTATAATTATCTTATAAGTAAAGTTACAACCCCTATTCCATCGCGCTAAGCAAAGCATACTCACTTTGGGAATCAATGATTTGTAACTATAATTGCAACAATACATCGCAGTAAAAAAATCTCTTAACCCAGTTCTCCATAGCCTACTGACTTTGGTGTTCGATCTCTAACAGGAGTAATCAAAGCAGTATATTGCAGTAACTAAAACCTTATGAACCGCAAATTATGCAGTGTATAATCGTCTATTCCCGCCAAACTTTATTTACCAAATCGCCTAAAAACTTATTCTTCTTGGAGTTTAACTTATATCATAATCCATTAAAGTTTCTCCGAAGCAAAAAAAACTTGGCTGTTCCAAATTAGATGTGCGTGAACAGGAAGTTCATAATAAAGTTCCATTCGCTCCATTGTTCAGTAATCAGCCTACCTGATCGGTTATAATTATTTTAATAATCAAAATTCTGGAAATTGATTATACATTTCATAGTATGTACTAGAAGTAACATTGAACACTAAAACTTTCTTAATCTACATTAAGTGTCTTATCCATCCAATGGTTGTAACTTCGTAGTATAACAAACGATAAAATATTTCAATATGGCAACTACAGTTTTACATAAAGCAGATACAAGAGGACACGCAGATCACGGATGGTTGAATGCGTACCATAGTTTTAGTTTTGCAAGCTGGTACAATCCAGAAAGAGTTCAGTTTGGTGCCTTGCGTGTTTTAAATGATGATACCGTTGCAGCCGGAATGGGTTTTGGCACACATCCACACGACAATATGGAAATCATCACTATTCCGCTTGAAGGGGATTTGGCACACAAAGACAGTATGGGTAATACAGAAATCATCCGAAATGGCGATGTGCAGGTAATGAGTGCTGGAACCGGAGTGAAGCATAGCGAATTTAATCCAAACAAAGACCAACGTACTAAATTGCTACAAATTTGGGTTTTTCCAAACCAAAAAAATGTAGAACCGCGCTACCAACAAATTACTTTAGATCCACAAGAACGAAATAATAAATTACAACAAATTCTTTCACCAAATGCAGAAGATGCTGGAGTTTGGATTCATCAAGATGCCTGGTTTCATTTGGGTAAATTTGACAAAGGAGTAATTACAACTTACAGTCTAAAAAAAGAAGGCAATGGTGTCTATGCTTTTATTCTTTCCGGAAATGTAACGATTGATGGGCAAGAATTAGAAACCAGAGATGGCTTTGGAATTTGGGATATCAACGCTCTAGCAATTGAAGCTAATACAGACGCGGAGTTTTTATTAATGGAAATACCAATGCACTATTAATACTGCTATGGCTGAAGTTGTAGAAGTAGAATAAAATCAAAAAGCGCTGGATGCAATTAAAATGTCTCCAACGCTTTTTTACGACTCCTATTTTAAAACTTATTTCCCTTTCAAGTTTACATTTTCAAAACTAGAGACATCAATCACTTCCTCAAGATCAATATCGAATGAAATTTTAACGGTATCTCCAATTATTGTAACCGGCAACTGACTTGAAATCTGAGAAGATCCTACGAAGATATTAGGATAGTCTTTGACTTTAAAATAATAAAAACTGTTTCCGTTTTTCACGTCGTTCTCAATTCGTGTAATTACGGATATCAAAAGCTTTTTATTAGAAGTACTACTCGGATTAATCTTGTTATCCGACATATTATAGACATTCTTAAATGAAGTTAGCGCCTCGCGCATGGTATTTCCAACTCCTACAATTGTATAATCAGAAATAGCGACCATAGCAAACATTTTCACTAATCCACCCTTATCTTTCAAAGTCATTACATACGTTGGGATATTATTGATATTATAAGGGACTGGCAAAGAAGCCTGATATCCTTTTTCTTGAACTTTCCCCTGCGCCGAACTTTGAGCCGCATATTCTGTCGCACCGCCTTGTTTATAAAAAATTGTCTCCTTAGTTCTAGTATCAACCAAAACGAAACCCACAGCAGATTCATCTTTCCCTACTGATGTTAGTCCGGTGTACCAATACGATTTATTATCATTACCGTACACTAAAGTCAATCCTTCCGTAATCTGCAATTTGTTTGCATTAGAAAAATTCCAATACCCATGTACATAATTACCCCAATCATTTAATTGTTCTTCGATAAAATCAATTGGCTGAATTCGGTCTACCCAGCTTGGCGTCGTAGTTATTGAATGCTCTTTAATTTCACCTGTTTGCGCATTGACTAAAATAATGCCCGATGCATCATTCCCACTAAAACCAATTTTCTTCTCGTATTTTGTCACAACCCAAAATGGTGTTCCTTCATCATCAATCTCAAAGCTATAATCAGCTAGCCCAACAGTAGCATATCCGCTAGCATACAAATGTCTTTCGATATTACTTTGAAAATAGGCTTCAGGTTGGTATTTAATCCTAATAGGTTTTCCGCCACTAGTTTGAACTAATTTCACGTCCCTTTCGTTTGTCGCAGAAACCATCACATAACCAGCAGTTCCCTCTTGATTATTCATCCACTTAAAAAAACCAGAATGTAACAATGGTGCAACCCAATACAATTCCTTATTTACCTTTTGAATACAAAACGCTCCCAGTTCTACTTGACTTCCTAAGGCGGGCTGCGAGCCTAATACTTTTTCGCCTAGCAGGTGCGCTAAATCTTCATCGACAACACGAATCTCATCGATAGAAATGGGGGCAATATGATTTGATATTTTTTCGCCGTTTTCCACTTTTCCAATCATTTTTTGGTAGGATTCGCTTCTAAACATAGGAAGACTAGTTAACAGTGGAAAAACAATTAAATAAAGTAACAATGCAGCAACAATAAGAAATAAAAACTGCTTTGGTTTAGTCTTTACTATTAGCTGCTTGGTTTTTGGAGAAACTTCTAAACCTGTTGAAACTACAATCCAAAAACCGGTTAAAACTAAAAGAGTAATTGGCAAACCTACAAAGCCGAAGTTCACAACAGGCATTCCTAAATAGAACAGCAAAAAACCTGCAAAGAGAACAAACAAAACAGCAATTATTTTTTTCATAATAAAAATTAATATAAAAGATAAGTCTTTAAATGCGAATTTTGTTACAAAATATGTTGGTAAGTTTTCTAAAGAATCAGTAATTATAATAATGATATCGTCAATAATTAGTAAATTAGAGGGGATTTTAAAAGCTAATTATCAGAAGCTATTTTTACATAGCTTGGTGAAATAAAATTCAGATTGTTCCTGTATGCTTGATCGCCAAACTCGTATTTGATAAAATACAACTAGAGAAAACGAATCGTAAAATGGAAGATGCATTAGAGAAAGATATCACTGGACACATAGGTACTCAAAAGTATTTATGTACTATTACTTGGAGGAACGGCCAACTGATTATGGACGAACCCGAGCACATTGGTGGCGAAGAGCTTGGCCCAGATCCTTTTTCTACACTCCTAGCCTCCTTAGCAGCGTGTACATTATCTACTTTGAGAATGTATATTGATCGTAAGGGATGGGATATTCCTGAAATAAATATTTCGTTAAACTTTTACCAAGAAAGCAATCCTGAACTCACTACTACAATTTCAAGATCAATTCGTTTTCCAACAGAACTGGGAGATGACATTAAAAAACGATTATTAATTATTGCCGAAAAGTGTCCGGTATCGAAGCTATTAAAAAATAATATTATAATTAACACACGAGTATAATTATAGGCGCTAAAGACGATACTAATTCTAAAGTTAACCTCACATAGCAATCTAGAAAATCATTTATCCACTTAACCGATGCTTGCAACGATTAGAAAGAGTGACGGCCACTAAAAAAGAAATTAAATAAAGATTGCTGTTTTTTCGACAGCCAAAAATAGACAAACCCCAAACAAATGAACTTCGCGCACAATAACCTAAAACAAAAATAAATAAACATGAAAAAAATTATCGCTTTTGGCGCATCATCCAGTAAAGACTCTATCAATAAACAATTAGCTGCTTATGCTGCCGGACTATTTGAGAATGCTTCCGTAGAAATTTTAGACTTGAATGATTATGAAATGCCTATTTTTTCAATAGATGCAGAAGCAGCAACTGGAATTCCAGCATTAGCAGCAGATTTCTATAATAAGCTTGGAACAGCGGATCTACTAGTAATCTCTTTTGCAGAACATAACGGTGCTTATTCGGCGGCATTCAAAAATATTTTTGACTGGATTTCGAGAATTCACGCTGCAACATTCCAAGAAAAACAAACCTTAATTATGGCTACTTCACCCGGACCAAGAGGCGGAAGCTCCGTTTTAGAAATCGCAAAAAACCGTCTTCCTTTTCAAGGTGCTAACGTCAAAGGAAGCTTCTCACTACCGAGTTTTAATGATAATTTTGATTCGAACAATGGAATCACAAATAAGGAGTTAAACAATCAGCTGTTTGAAATTATAAAATCAATCGACCTATAAGTGATAAACAAATAGCTAGAAACTACTGCTGTTTTATTATAAAAGCGGTATTTCAATAGACAACGCTTTTTTTCGTCTATTGAAATACCGCTCTTTCTTTATAGCCCTGATGGAAGTGAAAATCCTTTTTTAACCAGGCTCGTTTTTAAGACGAGACAGATTAAAAAGATTGTAGCGCACAGCAGGAAGATGCTTGATTAGAAAAACAAAAGTTGCTGCTCCTGAAAAAAATACTATTTTTGCTTTTAGTAATAATCGTTCGGCATTTTTTAGATGCTGAAATAAATTCAGCATAAAATGAAAGCATACGTATTTCCAGGTCAAGGCGCACAATTTACAGGAATGGGTAAAGACCTGTATGAGAGTTCTGCATTAGCAAAGGACTTATTTGAAAAAGCAAATGAAATATTAGGATTCCGTATTACAGACGTTATGTTTGAAGGTACTGCCGAAGAATTGAAAGAAACTAAGGTAACGCAGCCAGCGGTATTCCTGCACTCAGTTATATTAGCAAAAACGCTGCAAGATTTTAGCCCTGAAATGGTGGCGGGACATTCTCTAGGAGAATTATCAGCGTTAGTTGCTAATGGTGCTTTATCATTTGAAGACGGACTGAAATTAGTTTCTAAAAGAGCTCTAGCTATGCAAAAAGCATGTGAAATAACACCTTCCACTATGGCAGCCGTTTTAGGACTTGCTGACAATATCGTAGAAGAGGTTTGCGCTTCTATAGACGGAGTCGTAGTTGCTGCTAATTACAACTGTCCCGGACAATTAGTGATTTCAGGAGAAACGATAGCAGTAGAAAAAGCCTGTGAAGCAATGAAAGCGGCGGGTGCAAAACGCGCTTTAATATTACCAGTAGGTGGTGCATTCCACTCTCCAATGATGGAACCAGCAAGAGAAGAGTTAGAAGCGGCTATTGAGGCCACAACTTTCGCTACTCCTAGTTGCCCTGTATATCAAAATGTGACAGCAACAGCGGTTTCTTCACCAGAAGAGATTAAGAAAAACCTGATCATACAATTAACCGCTCCAGTAAAATGGACGCAATCTGTACAACAAATGATTGCTGATGGCGCTACTTTATTTACTGAAGTTGGCCCTGGAAAAGTATTAGCTGGGTTAATTTCGAAAATTGATAGAGAAGCAGCTACTGCAAATGCATAATTAACCTCCGTTTTTTGTATTTAATTTTAAATATGATGTTAATTAAACTTTATCAGGTAAAAAAATATCGATAAGCTAAAGTCTATGACGATTTTTGTGCTATTACTTCGTATTTCCATTTAAATAAATGATGGTTTCAGTATAAAATATGTAGATTTAACTAACAATCAATGTAAATCACTAAAAAACCAAAACATGAAGAAAGTATTTTTAGGATTAGCTCTTGTTGTAACTTTAGGACTGGTTTCTTGTAAAAAAGACACCAAAGATAAAATAGAAGATGCTACCGAAGCAGTAAAAACAGAAATGGGTGAGGCTGTAGACACAGTAGCTGCTAAAGTTGATGCAGCAGTAGACTCAACAAAAGCAAAAATGGGTGAATCTCTTGAAAAAGGAGCTAAAAAAATAGATGC
>JBLIKD010000011.1:0-24584 GCA_047636275.1 Flavobacterium sp.
TGTTTAAGGCTTCGTTAAAACTAAGCTTTGGGTTTTCCTGCCATTGGGTTTCAATGGCATTTGCCAAATGATCCACTAATTCTGATTGCAAATCATACCATTCCACATAATGCTGGCGAGTAAAAGTGAACAGCTGGTCTATTTGAGGGGCGGTTAGTTTCATGATTTGTGAATGTTTAGTTTTTTTTCGAATTGAAAATGGTTACTCACCAATTGAAAACTTAATAAAAGATGGAATAGCATTAAAGATTCACAAATAACGAGCATTACTTGATTATTAATAGTTGTAGGCGTAGTAAAAAAAATAATTGGATATATATAAAATAGGTACGTCATCACTCTTGTTTTAAAGAGGTGGTTAAATGACGTATTTAATTTTGATTTCCAGATTCTTATGGAACTGAAAGTCAGCAATAAATATCCCACAATATATAGAAATCGACCTCCTTTTTGAAATTGAGACGTTAGAAACTGCGGATTATAATATTCTTTAAGAACTAAAAAAGTAACTAAAACAGTTGTACTTATTAAAAACCCGATAAATAATTGTTTTTTTATTAGAGCAAGCTTTTTATCTAAAATCATTTTTGGGTAGCTATTACTAATTCCTGTTAAAAATGAATTCGAAGGTTTTAATTGTGGCTCCCATCTTTTAAAAACCATTTGTACGTTTTCTTCAAATGAAAGACTATTTCCTTCTATTAAAACCTCAATTTCCGTAGCAATATGATCTAATAATTCGAGCTTGATGTCGTCATAGACAACTCCGTTTAAAACTAAGGTTTCTTCTATCGTTGTAATTTGTTGGTTGGTTAGTTTCATAGCAAATTAAGTGAGTTGGTATTGTTTTTTTACATTCTCGATTGTCTTCTTTTGAAGATGAATTGCTGTAATTGAAAATAACATTCCTAATACCCAAATACAACAAAAGAACAATACTAACCATTGATGTTGTAGCAATTCTTCTTTCAATTGAGTAGTAATACTCATACCCAGAGACGGAAAAGAAAACACCAAAAGAGTAGGGTTTAAAGTTTCTAAAGTTAAAAAATATTTGCCTTCAATTTCTTTGCTTTTCCGCCAATAATGCACGTATCGTAAGCCAACAATTGCTAAAGAACAGAATAATACCGCTAAATATTTCTGAGGACTAACGAAATAAGCTGAAAAAGTATATGCGAGATATACTAATAGAATGCTTCCAAAAATCTTAGGGAATTTCAAATAGTCAGTTATCATTTTCCATTGTACTTTCCGGTATTCTTTCTGCAAAATACGTTTTCTTTGCTTTTCAATCGATTTAAAGCTGGAATCTCCTACAAATATATTTTCAGCATATTGTTTAACCTGATGAAAAGCCAATTCCGGATTTTTTTCCCAAAAACCCTCCATACTTGTCACCATATGATCCGTCAGTTCTATTTGTAACTCATAATATTTAATGTCCTTCGAAATAATATAATTTTCAACGTATTCTATTTGTTCGGTGGTTAGTTTCATAGAAAAAATTAAGTCAGTTGGTATTGTTTTTTGATAGTTGCCACAATTTTATCGTTAAGATGTATTCCTGTGATACAAAATAAGCTTCCCAAAACCCAAAGACAGATAAATGGAAGTAGCACTAGGTGATTTTGAAGTATTTCATCTTTAAAAACATTTGACAAACTCAATCCTAGATTAGGAAAACTTAATAATGCCCAGTATGCGGGAGAATTCTCAATAGCTAAAAATCGTTTACCTTCAATCTTAAGATTCTTAATCCACTGATAAGAAATTGGAATCAAAAAAAGAAATAAAAATAAAAATAGACGTGAAATGAATTTTATTGAATCTTGAAAATAGAAAGAAATTTTATAGATTGCTAATACTGCTAAAACAGTTCCAATAATTTTTGGAAAACTTAAATAGTCTTTAACCATTTTTAGACGACTCGACTTATATTCTTTTTGCAAAATAAGCGTTCTTTCCTTTTCAATCGATTTAAAACTGGAATCTCCTACAAATATATTTTCAGCATATTGTTTGACCTGATGAAAAGCCAATTCCGGATTTTTTTCCCAAAAACCCTCCATACTAGTTACCATGTGATCGGTTAGTTCTACTTGCAATTCATACCATTTAATGTCCTTCGAAATGATATAGTTTTCAACGTATTCTATTTGTTCAGTGGTTAGTTTCATATTTAAAATTCTAGATTCGGTTTAGGATTCACTAAACTCTGCATGTTCCGGATAAAATCTTCCAGTTCCGCGAGTCGGTTCACGGTTTCCTTAGTGCCTGCTTCTGTCAGCTTATAGTATTTTCGCATCCGATTGTCTACCTTTTCAATCTCCACATCTAGTATACCTTCGGCTTCAAGTTTGTGCAGAGCGGGATACAAAGCGCCCTCAGTAATATTGAGTTCGCCTTGAGTAATCGCTTTTACTTTTTGAGTAATTTCATACCCATACATCTTACCATTTTCCTCTAGTAACTTCATGATAATGGTATTTAAACTTCCTTTATACAACTGTAAATTTTTCATTTTTTTGTCATTGCGAGGCTCAGAGCACTCTCATTTTGAAAAACAAATATACATAAGATTCTTATACATAACTGTTCTAGGTATAAAAAAATTCAAAGACTTTGATTTAAGAAACCTATTCTGTTTAGTATATTTGTAAAAAAATTAAACTATGTCCTCATTTTTAAAACTAATTATAAAAGAAATCCGACGCGAAACCAAGGATGCTGTTTCCATACTTTTTAATGTTCCTGAAGAATTAAAGTCCAAATACGCTTTTATTGCAGGCCAATACCTCAATTTACGTTTGACACTTGACGGTGAGGAAATTCGCCGTGCTTATTCGATTTGCTCTTCTCCAGAAAGCGGTGAACTACGTATTGCAGTAAAAGCAGTAAAAAACGGAGTATTCTCTCAGTTTGCCAATACTAAACTAAAAGTAGGGCAGGCTCTTGAAGTAGGACAACCTGAAGGGAAATTTATATTTGAGCCTAAAGCGGACCGACAAAAAAATTATGCTGCTTTTGTATCTGGAAGTGGGGTAACACCGGTACTTTCGATCATTAAAAGCGTATTAACAAGCGAACCTAAAAGTTCTTTTGTACTAGTGTACGGAAATAAAGCGCCTGAAGACGTAATATTCAGCAAAGAGTTACACGATTTACAACTGCAACATGTAGGTCGCTTCTTTATTCACAGTGTTTTTAGCCAAGCCAAAGTAGAGCATGCTTTATTTGGTCGAATCGATAAGTCAACAGTGAATTATGTTATGAACAACAAACACAAAGAACTAGAATTTGATAAATTCTACTTGTGTGGCCCAGAGACAATGATCGAAGTAGTTACTGGTGTTTTGAAAGAAAAAAACGTAAAAGAATCGGCTATAAAATTTGAGCTATTTACTGCGTCTTCACATGAAAACGTGATACAAGATTTAGAAGGGCATACGAAAATTACGGTTATGGTGGATGACGAAGAGACCACTTTTGAAATGTCGCAAAAACAAACCCTACTTGAAGCCGCCCTAAAACAAGGGTTAGATGCTCCTTACTCCTGCCAAGGAGGAATTTGCAGCAGCTGTTTAGCTCGAGTAACATCCGGAACGGCAGAAATGGCAAAAAACTCTATCCTAACAGATGGTGAAATAGCGTCTGGTTTAGTGCTTACTTGCCAAGCGCATCCTACGTCAGAAACAATATATGTGGATTATGACGATGTTTAAAAAATAAATATCCTATTATTTAAAATTCCAAACTCCAACTTTAAAAATTGGGCTTTGGAATTTTTTTGAGATTTAAGAAATTTAATCTTCTAACTGCTTCTGAACACTCAACACCACCATTTCTTGCGTAATGGTTCTCATCGCGTCTTCATAGCCAACAACTATTTTATTTCCATAAACGGAGGTGGGTAGCATGGGATATTGTTCCCTGTCTGAAACCAAAGTATTTTCTAAAGGCTGATGGAACGGTGAAAAACCGGCATAAGGATGAGTAGCACCCCAAAGTGTAATGACTTTTACTCCCAGCATAGCAGCAATATGAGCATTCCCAGAATCCATAGAGACCATGACATCCAGATTACTAATGAGCGCCAACTCTTGTTGTAATTTCATTTTCCCAGCCACGTTGATAACATTGTCTTTTGAGTTTGACAACGCATCTAAAATTTCTATTTCTTTCTTCCCTCCTCCAAAAAGCAGAATTTTATATGCTGAATTTTTGGCTAATTGACTGATTACGTCTTGCATTAAATCTAAAGGGTAAACTTTAGCCTCGTACTGAGCAAAAGGAGCGATGCCAATTAATCTTTGGTTGTCTGTTCCAATAAAATTTAGTGTTTGTTTATCTAAAGTGGTTTTTTTGGGAAATATCGGATTTGACAAATTTACGGGAAAACCGAGTTCCTCAAAGACTTTCATGTGTCTTTCAAACACGGTAGGTAAAGGCATAAAAACCTTATTTTCAGAACGAGTCAAGGCTTTTTTACCTTCCCGTCCCTTATCCGTGTAGGCTGTTTTTTTTCCGTTTAAGGCAAACAATGTTCTGACTATTTTAGAACGTAACACATTATGCAAATCAGCAAAAGAGTCAATTTCCAATTTTTTAATGTCTTCAAATAATCGGAACAAACCTAAAGGCCCTTTGTGTCGTTGTTTTTCATCAAAAGCAAAAAAAGAAACATTAGCTATACCTTTAAAAAAAGGCTTGAAAAAAGGACGCGATATGACCGTAATTTTCACCTCGGGATATTGATTTACAAAAGCCCTTAAAACAGGAACCGCCATGGCGACGTCTCCCATTGCGGAAAGTCTCATGACGGCTATATGCTTTGTTTTATTTGACAAATTAGTGGTTGTCAATTATTTTTTCCCTTGGTACAAAACAGGGTTTAATTCATCATCATTATACATTTTCATTTGCTTATACACTTTCATGAACTTATCGCCACTCTCGATGTCTCCTAATAAATCATCAATTGCAGTAGACAAATCTGTTCTTTGCTCTAACAGGATGTTTAATTTTGCCTGGCATTTATCTCTATGCTCCTGAGAAGCTGCAGCACGAGTCGCTTCTTCATTCATATGATAAATTTTCAATGCTAATATCGATAACCTGTCAAAAGCCCAAGCAGGACTTTCTGAGTTGATTTTAGCATTATCTTTTACTTTTACATCGCTGTATTTTTGCAAAAAATAACCATCAATATATTCCACCATATCCGTACGTTCCTGGTTAGAAGCGTCAATTCTTCTTTTCAAAGTCAAAGCAGCAACAGGATCGATATTTGGATCACGGATTATATCTTCAAAATGCCATTGAACAGTATCAATCCAATTTTTTAGATACAGTAAATGTTCAAACTGATCTTTGGGAAAAGGATTATTTATAGGCTGATCTACATTATCAAATTGATGATAATCTTTGATGCTTTGTTCGAATACGGAGTAGGCTAATTTTGAAAACATATTTTATATTTTATAGTTACAAAGATACTTTTTATACTTTTATAAAAAAATTACAAATCACAAATCTAATCTAGAACCCAAAACTCAGTATCAAATCTGATTTGGCAACTAAAAATAATAATTTCATAAATCATGCAAATTCACAATCTCTCAGAAAAAAATAGCGTTCTTACTCATTTTCTAGGTCAAATAAGAGACGTAAATATACATAAAGATAGTATGCGTTTTAGAAGAAATATTGAACGAATAGGAGAAATAATGGCATATGAACTGAGTAAAGAATTGCATTATAAAGCGGTCGAAATTCAGACTCCCTTAGGTATAAAAAACACCACCGAAATTGCCGACCAATTAGTTATTTGTTCTATTTTACGTGCCGGATTTCCCATGCACACCGGTTTTTTAAATTATTTTGATGCTGCTCAAAACGGTTTTATATCTGCATCCAGACACCATCCCAATAATGATGATTACTTTGATATTTTGGTTGAATACCAAGCTGTTGCTGATTTTAACGGCAAATATTTATTACTAGTTGATCCCATGCTTGCTAGTGGACAATCGATCGTGGCGGTCTTCAACAGATTGATGGAAAGAGGAGTGGCAAAAGAAATTCATATTGCCGTTGTAATTGCTGCCCCAGAGGGAATAGCACACCTTGAAAAACACCTGCCTGATACTTGTCATCTTTGGTTAGCCTCGTTAGACGACAAACTAGACGAGCGTAGTTATATCATACCGGGACTAGGTGATGCAGGAGACTTGTCGTTCGGGACTAAATTATAATTGCGAGAAGAAAGCAAATAAGGAGCAGGCGATTAGAACAATCAAAACCATTTCCTGTTTCAATTTTATCTGAGGTATTTCGATGTGATTTGTTGCCATAATAGCTAGAGGAGCAATTGTGAATATGAGCAAATCATTACTTTTATTTGAAGAAACTAAGAAAATAAATACCCCAATAAAAAAGGAAGCTATAATTTTTTTAAACGACGCATGTGTAATCATTGGTCGGTTAGATAGCGTGGCAAACATAGAAATAACAAAAAATAAGGCAACAGTCGCATAAATAGACAGAGCTCCGTTTTGATAATTATTAGTGAAATAATTAATTTCAAAGCTGGTTTTTACACTGCTATTGATATATTCTAATGCGCTGATATCAAAAAGTATGGAACTAAGTGCAAAAAGAATTCCTACTGCAAAGAAAGCAATGAATGGTAAAATCCAATTCCTATAATCTCCAGCAACGTGGAACATTATCGAAATAAATACTAATACTAAATAAAGAATAGACCAAAAATGAAATAAAGCAGCTACAAAGATCCACAATGAAGCATCGAATATTTTTTCTTTTGAAGACTTTAGGGACTGAAGGGAAAGTAATCTACGGAGTGCTAATAAAATAAATAAATTAGCGAAGACTAAATTAATGTTGTCTAATAGCGATGGAAAAAAAACGAGGAATAAAAAATAGAAAAAAATCGTGTAACTACTGTCCTTGCTCAATCCATTTTTTGTCGAAATGAAATTTGTCAAAAAAACAGATCCTAACAAAATAGACAATATTCCAACTTTTTGAATAATCAAAAGAACCGATTCTGTCCAAATCAAATCCTGCATTTGATAGACTAAAAAAACGCTCAGTATTAAAATTACTACCAGAGAAAAATTTAATGGTGTAGATTTTTTAAAAAGGCTTGTAATCATAAGGATATTTTATACTTTTGTAACTTTAAAACGGTAAATATAATACTTGTTTAAAAAGGAAACCCTCAAGTTGAAAAAGATTCTTAATAAAAGCGTTTTTTTACTACCTGAAAATCAAAAGAACAACACTATAATTTTAACAATATGAAATCATTTTTTGAAGGAATTCAGTATCTATTTGTAGATATATTATTTACCCCATTGAACTTTTTACGTTCATTAGAACTTGAATCATGGTTTGTTGCCAATACTATTAATTGGCTTTTCATGATTATTTGTGCAGCAGCGATGGTATACTGGGTTTTGCAATTGAAACTACACGATGACAATGGCGAAGAAAACCAAGATACTACAGCGCACTCTTTTTTTAAATAAGCCACAGCACTAACCCTAAATAAAATTCAGGGTGAAATACTGTAATTAGTTATACTAAATCGTTGCCGATATCTTTTCTAAAATTCATCTTATCAAAATGTAGCTTGTCTATATTTTGATAAGATTTTTTTATGGCCTCTTGAAAGTCATTACCATAAGAGGTTATGGCTAACACTCTTCCTCCGTTACTAACAATAGTCCCATTCTGTAGTTTCGTACCCGCATGAAAAACAATGGAATCCGTAATTTTTTCTAATCCAGAAATCACTTTTCCTTTTTCATATTCTTCAGGATATCCACCTGACACCACCATAACCGTTGATGCGCTTCTCTCGTCGACTTCAAGCGTAATCTCATCTAACTTTTCATTGGCAACAGCCAAAAATAATTCTACTAAATCAGTTTTTAATCTTGGAACAACCACTTCTGTTTCCGGATCTCCCATTCTTACGTTATATTCAATAACGATAGGCTCATCATTTACGTTAATCAGTCCTATAAACACAAAGCCTTTGTATGGAATTCCGTCTTTCTGGAGCCCTTCAATTGTAGGTTTAACGATGCGTGTTTCTATTTTATCCAATAATACAGCGTCGACGTAAGGAACCGGAGAAACAGCTCCCATTCCGCCTGTATTTAATCCAGTGTCGCCTTCGCCAATGCGTTTGTAATCTTTCGCTGTCGGAAGTATTTTATAACTTTTGCCATCGGTAAGAACAAAACAACTCAATTCTATGCCGTCAAGGAATTCTTCAATTACTACTTTAGCGCTAGCTGCGCCAAACTTCTGGTGAACTAACATGTTTCGTAATTCTTCTTTAGCTTCCGCCAAATCTTGAATAATCAAAACTCCTTTACCTGCTGCTAATCCGTCGGCCTTCAGAACATAGGGCGGTTTTAAAGTAGCAAGGAATTCACATCCTTTTTCTACTGTCTCGGCAGTAAAACTATCATATGCAGCAGTTGGGATCTTGTGCTTAACTAAGAATTCTTTAGCAAACTCTTTACTTCCTTCAAGTTGGGCTCCTATTTTAGAAGGTCCAATCACTGGGATATGGCTCAATTCTTCATCGTTTAAAAAAAAGTCATAAATTCCTTTTACTAAAGGATCTTCAGGTCCCACAACAACCATTTCAACCCTCTCAGCAAGAACAAATACTTTTATGGCGTCAAAATCGGTGATGCTGACATCTACATTTGTAGCTATTGCTGCGGTTCCAGCATTCCCTGGTGCAACAAAAAGCGTATCGCAAAGTGGACTTTGAATCATTTTCCATGCAAATGCATGTTCTCTTCCGCCTGAACCTAAAAGTAAAATTGTCATCTGTTGTGTTGTTTAGTTGCTCATCCGCCTTTTGGAGGATGCCGCAAAAATAATTGCTTTTGAACGTAATAAATAATTAATTCCTAAAAAATTGTTGCTTCTACATGATAAGTTCTTCTTATATATTATTTTTGATTGATCAAATACCGCAAATGATTCCTCTTTTTGACTTATCGCTTCAATTTAATGGCTACCCGATTGCGGAAGCTAAGGCTGAACTGCAAAAAATTGCTTCTTTTACGGCTAGCGAAAAGGAAAATTTCATTGAAAGTAAAAAAATAGAAATTGTTACATTCCATTTAAACAACAACCCTTTTTATCAACAGCTAGTTGGTGAAAAGTCGTTTAACAATTGGAACGATTTACCAGTTTTAACTAAAGAAAAATTACAACGCCCCTTAACTGAAAGGCTTTCTACCGGTTATTCTCGTAAAAACATCCATGTCAGCAAAACATCGGGATCTAGCGGAGACCCTTTCATCTTTGCCAGGGACAAATACACTCATGCTTTATTTTGGGCTTCTACCGCCTACCGTTATGGTTGGTATGGAATTAATTTAAACAAGTCTTACCAAGCCCGTTTTTATGGAATCCCTATGGATTTTATTGGTTACCAAAAAGAAAGAATTAAAGATTTTTTAAGCAATCGGTTCCGATTACCAGTATTTGACTTGTCCAATCTCGTCCTTGAAAGTTTCTTAGGCCATTTCAAGACAAAAAAATTTGATTACATTAATGGCTACACTAGTTCAATTGTTTTGTTCGCTAAATTTTTACAAGAAAAAAATATTATTTTAAAAGACGTGTGCCCAACATTAAAAGCGTGCGTGGTTACCTCTGAAATGCTTTTTGAAAACGACAAAAAACTTCTCGAAAAACAACTGGGAATTCCAATTATCAACGAGTATGGTGCGTCAGAACTAGATTTAATCGCTTTTCAATCTCGAAGCAAAGAAACAAAAGGGGAATGGGAAATCAATGCAGAAACTTTGTTTATTGAAATTCTGGATGACAACGGTGCTGTTCTTCCCTATGGAAAAAAAGGCCGAATTGTAATCACTTCTTTATTCAACAAAGCCCATCCATTTATTCGTTATGATATTGGCGATATTGGAGTTCTAGATGAAAAAAGCACTTTACAAAGACCTATTTTGCAGCAATTAATAGGAAGAACAAATGATATTGCTGTTTTACCCAGTGGTAAAAAAGCACCCGGTTTAACCTTCTACTACATCACAAAAAGCATTATTGAGGACGATGGAAATGTAAAAGAATTTACGATTAAGCAAATCAAAACCGATACTTTTGAAATCAAATATGTAAGTAATGTCGTTTTAGGTCAGTCCCAAATTAAGAAAATAGAAAGTGCAATCGCTTTGTATCTAGAACCAAATTTAAAATTCAGTTATATTCGAAAAGATATTTTAAAAAGAAACAAGCGAGGCAAATTGAAACAGTTTAAATCGATGCTTTAGTTTTCTTGATATAATACGGTTTTATAGCTAATTGCGTAAATAAAAATCCCACCATGTAAAGTAGTGCCACTGGCAGAGTAAAGCCATGAAACCTTCTGTAAACCGTAAAATTATACTTGATTAAACTGATTTTAGAAGTAGAAATTGAGTTTTCGCGAAGCCGATAAAAAGCCAAGCTCTCCGGAACGGGTTTAGCTACTTTTATTTTTTTAAGAATCGTAAGCCAAAGCATCCAATCTTGTCTTTTCCGGATAGACGAAATAGTTATTTTACCAAAATAATTGACATCGTAAATTCCAGTCAAGTTCCCAACATAATTACAGAAGAACAATTGTTTGTACGAAAGGCTTGTTGGCGCTTCTACCCTCTTTGCTACTAGTTTCCCGTAATCGTCAATGCAATCATAAAAAGAGAAAGTGAACGGTGCATTATTTGTCTTCATGAAATCTATTTGTTTTTGCAATTTAGTTGGTTTCCATAAATCATCTGCATCTAAAAAAGAAATGTATCTACCACCGGCATTACTAATCCCTTTATTTCTGGCAACACCAGTGCCAAAATTTTTTTCAAGCTGAAAAAAATGTATTCGCTTATCCTTTTTTACCATTTCTAAAATGATAGCTACGGTATTGTCTGACGAACAATCGTCTACTAAAATAGCTTCCCAATTTTCATAGGTTTGATTTTGAACCGATTGAATCGTTTCTAAAATAAATTTTTCAGAGTTAAAAGTTGGAATTATTATAGATACTAAGGATGTTTTCATTATTAACATGCTTTATCTTCCCCTTTGTAAATATTCACTATCGTTTGGTATATTATTTTTATATCCAGAATTAGTGTCCAATTTTCGATATAAAAAACATCAAATTTTATTCTATTGACCATGTCTCTTTCTGTTTCAATTTCACCACGCAACCCTTTAGTTTGAGCTAATCCGGTTATCCCAGGTTTTATAAAATGTCTCATCATAAACTTATCGATTTTCAACGCGTACATTTCAGTAACACTCACCATATGGGGTCTTGGTCCTACAACTGACATGTCTCCATTTAAAACATTAAAAAATTGTGGTAATTCATCTATACTTGTTTTTCGCATAAACTTACCCATTTTCGTAATTTGATTATTATTTTTTGCCACTTGTATCAAATCCGTTTGTCTATTGACCTCCATAGAGCGGTACTTGTAACAATTAAATTCAAAAGAATTAAGTCCGTTCCTTTTTTGAATAAAGAATAATGATCCTTTAGAATCTAATTTAATTAGTATCGCTAAAATTGGCGTGAGCCAAGACAATAGACCAATGATTACAATAACCGAAAAAACAATATCAAACAATCGTTTAAATATCTTTATTGTTGGATCATTTAAAGCTGTTTTCTTTAAAGAAAGAACGGGAAAAGAGTCATAGCAATCAATTTGTAATTTCTTTGAAAAAATCTCTTTCGAATCTGGAATGAATTTAATGGTTTTTTTATATTCATCCGAAAAAGCAATTATTCTATTTAACTGGGCGTTCGAAACTTCTTCCAGAAAACAATAGATTTCATCGATTTCATTCTCTAGTACAAAGGCTTTTAGTTTTTTTAATTTTCCCTTAATTTCTATGTTCTCTTGCTTATCTGAAAAATATCCAAAAAAATGATAACCATAATCATTACTTGATTCAAAAAGTTTTTTTAGTCGAATTGCCTCTGGACTGTATCCTATGATAACAATATTTCGAGAACCATCCTTAGTTATTACTTTGTGTTTTTTTAAAAAATAAAACAGAACAAATTTTGATATTGAAACCAAAACCATACTAGAAATCGTAAAAATAGCAACTGTTTTTTTACTAAAAATGTACTGATTTAGAAAGGGAAAAAATGCAATAATGATAAAAATAAATAAAAGTCCTTGTTTAATTATTTTTGACACGATTTCAAGTGGTGCAGTAAAACGATAGACGTTATAAAAATTAATTAATATAGCAACAACGCACCAACCTATTATCAAATATACAATGTAATAACTAACATTAGATATGTGATATTTAAATAAATAAAAACCTAATATAGAGATAATCATTAAGTCCATTAGGATATTAATGGGTCTACTATATTTTGAATAATTTACTCTATTAAATGCAATCATGACTACCTTTTAAATTACATCCGTTTCATGAAGAATTACTTGTAAAAAACTGCCTATCACAATTTAATTATACTATTTATAATTTTATATTATTTGGATCAATATCTCTTTTATGCCTGCGTGAAAAGTATGCTACCCCGCACAAATATTTGTCTTTATAAAACAATCGCCCACTTTAAATTGTATTTAAGGGAAGTGATTAATTGAATATGTTTTTTTTACAATACAAATACAATTATAGGATAATAAATCGATACAATCATCTAAATATGTTTTAAATTCCTACATATATAAATTATTTGACAAATTTTATCTTTAATGTGTGATTCATATCATTATTATCTAACAGCTTGAAAACTATTTACATTAAATTACATTTTAGAAAACTTACAGAAGTATCATTAACTTATATACTTTGAAAAGTCTTTATGTTCTTCTTTGGAAAGTGCTTCTTTAGACATTGATCTGAAATAATCATAAGTAATCTTCATTCCCTCAGCGCGATTTACTTTAGCTTCCCATCCCAACAATTTTCTTGCTTTTGTAATGTCTGGTTGTCGTTGCAGAGGATCATTGATTGGCAAAGGAAAATAAACCACTTTTTGATTTGTGCCAGTCAACTTTATAATTTCATCCGCAAAATCTTTGATTGTGATTTCGTCTGGATTACCAATATTTACCGGATACACATAGTCTGAATGCAATAATCTAAATATACCTTCCACCTGATCATCAACATAGCAAAAAGAGCGCGTCTGCATACCGTCGCCAAAAATAGTCAAATCTTCACCACGCAAAGCTTGACCAATAAATGCAGGAATAACTCTTCCGTCATTGAGTCGCATTCTAGGACCGTAAGTGTTAAAAATACGTACGATTCTCGTCTCTACTTGATGAAAGGTATGATAAGCCATGGTTATGGATTCTTGAAATCGTTTAGCCTCGTCGTAAACCCCTCTGGGGCCTATAGTATTTACATTACCATAGTATTCCTCTGTTTGTGGATGAACTAAAGGATCTCCATACACTTCAGAAGTAGAAGCAATAAGAATTCTAGCTTTTTTTTCTCGTGCAAGACCTAAAAGATTATGTGTTCCAAGAGAACCCACTTTTAGCGTTTGAATAGGAATTTTCAAATAATCGATAGGACTTGCCGGTGAGGCAAAATGTAAAATATAATCCAATTGACCTGGAACATGAACAAATTTTGTTATGTCATGATGATAAAATTCAAAATTTTCCAGTTTGAACAAGTGTTCTATATTTTTCAAATCACCAGTAATGAGATTATCCATAGCAATTACAAAATAACCTTCATTAATAAAACGGTCACATAAATGTGATCCTAAAAATCCGGCTGCACCGGTAATAAGTATTCTTTTCATAAATAAATTTTACAATTGTAAGGTATTAAAAATGGTTAGTAAAATAATGAAGGTGATATTTTGATAAATTAAGAAACTCCGTTGTGAATTTATTACTAGAATTGGTTAATTCAAAATTTGTTGCTACACTAGTTTAAAAATTGTGGTTATTTTACATTGAAAATCTGTTCTAATATTTTTATAGTAATCAAATACGTAGGTTTTACACCCGTTGTTCCTAATCCGCCTGAAGCTAATGTGCTTCCAGTTTCCAAAGGGTTGTCTGAGGCATAATAAGCATATCTCACTTTGACATCATGGGGAACACTTTTTCTTATTTTCGAGGCTGACTGGATGGCTTTCTGATAATAAGATCCTTCCATCTCTAAACCAATTACCCCCCAAGTTGATTCGTGGAAAAACTTCAATAAATCTCTATTTTGAAGAGACGTTCCAAGCACGGTAACCATAGGCCCCGCAAAAACAGCGATATCATTTCCTTCAAACATCTCTGCATTTAATTCATTTTGAAAAAAATAATTATCTGCTGTCCCTTCGTTAATATGTGCATTCGGAATCATAATATCTCCTTTTCCACCTTCAAGAATTCCCGCTTTTCCCATAATAGAAACCGATTCCACATTCAGTAAAGTATCCTTTTTGAATGGTTTCAATAACTCGTCAATCGTTTCATATGCTTGCTCGCCAAAGGCATAGTCCATCACTATTAATACCGGTTTTTTATCCCCAAAATTCGCTGATGGAAAAGAACTCTCCGCCCAATCAATTTTTACTGTATCAAAAATTTGTACATCAATATTAGTCCCGGAGTTATCAGGTATCGAAATCATTCCGTGTTTCAGGGCGACTTCTTCGACTTTATTTCGCACTTCATGCGCTCCAGATTTACTCAACTCTTCATAAATAAAAAAGTCCGATTTTTCTTTAAATTTAGTCTTTAATACCGTCGTGGCAAAAATGGAATTCATTACACTGTGCATATTAGCACTGATGACATGAATAGGACGGTCTAATAAATGATTTTGTTTTAAAACTTCCTTGATGTTGGTAGCCCATATTTCACCATGTATATGGTGCCCTAAACGCTCCCTTAAAATTGGACTGAATGTTATAGTTCGTTTGTGATTATCGATCGTTTCTTCAATCGCCAACTTTCCTAACCAGAAAATCACGTGTAAGAAACGGTCCGGAGCGGTATCTGATGCAAAAGCATCATAGATGTCCAACACCTCTTCAAAAGTTCGTCCAAGGATATTGGCAGCATGTGAAATCGCTTTCTCTTTTTCTACAAGTGTCAATTTTTTTTGCTGAGAAACGGCTTGTTGTAGTTTCATCCAATCACGGGATACTTCACCAGCATCATCCAACAAAATCCGATTTCGTATTTTATGTGATTCAATAAAAATAAACGTCAAGTGGGTCAAAATATCATAAATATCTGAACGGCCTCTCGTAATCTCCACGTTCATTTGTTCTTCATCAATACGATAACAATTTCTTTTCCTCTTAGGGGGAATAATTGCTTGAAAATGAGATTTAGAATATCCTTCATCAGAAGTAAGGTTAATGAATCTACATTCTTCAATTCCTACAGGAAGTCGCTCAATAACATACAATAATCCGTTTAGCTCTACTTTTTCTTCTGCGATGTTTCCGTATATTTCGGGACGTAACGCTAACAATGCTTCACGCAATGTATCTCCTGAAATACCCATTGGTTTATAAAACCCCCTGTTGAATAAATGACGCATTGTGATGTACATTTTTTCAATGGCTGCCGATGATTCTTGTGCTCGGGATCTAGATATATTTTTAGTTTCTTTCATTATAATTTAGTTTCTAACCTACGAATATACTTTTTTTTATTTTATATCTAATAGATCAACTATAGACCTGTTGTCTGAAAGTCGGGGAATTTTATTTTGTCCTCCAAGCTTTCCTATCGACTTCATATACTCTTGGAAGCCGTTTTTAATCACTTTGCTGATTACTGCCTTTTGCAAAATATTACCTACAATGAGGTCATCATAATACATATTTTGCTTTCTCATAGCATTGTCTAGCGCTTCCTTAAAAGTAGCATCATCTTCTGGTTCATTTTCAAATTCGATAAACCATTCATGATACGGCAATCCACTTACCGGACTTATTTGCGGAGCAACCGTAAACTCATTTACCCTTACATTTGTTCCCTCCATTGCCTCCTTTAAAGCACATTCCACTTCCTTCCCAATCACGTGTTCTCCGAAAGCGGAGATATAATGTTTAATTCTTCCTGAAACAATAATCCGATACGGTTTTAATGAAGTAAATTGCACGGTATCTCCAATATTATAACCCCAAAGTCCAGCATTAGTAGAAATTATCAAAACATAATTAATTCCTAATTCCACTTCTCCAATAGTATAACGTCTAGGTTTATCAAAGTAAAATTCATCACTTTTGACAAATTCATAAAATATGCCGGCATTCAACAACAGTAACATTCCTTTTTCTTTCTGAGAATCCTGGTAGGCAAAAAATCCTTCTGACGCAGGAAACAATTCAATGCTATCCACTTTCCTGCCTATTAAATTTTCAAACTTGGCTCTGTAAGGCTCGAAGTTTACTCCTCCATAAATAAAGAGATTAAAGTTTTTAAAAATTTCGCCTACAGTCTTATCGCCTTTTTGTTGCAAACGCTCAAAATACATTTGCACCCACGAGGGGATTCCTGAAATTATGGTCATATTTTCATCGAAGGTTTCTTCGACAATGGCATCTATTTTAGTGTCCCAATCTTCAATACAATTAGTTTTCCAAGAAGGCATTCTGTTTTTTTGTAGATATTTTGGAATAAAATGAGCTACAATACCTGATAAGCGACCAAACTTGATTCCGTGTTTTTCTTCTAGAACAGGACTTCCTTGCAGAAAAATCATTTTTCCGTCTACAAAATCAGCCTTACCTGTTTCATGTATGTATAATAGAATTGCATTTCGAGCCGCTTCAATATGGTACGGCATGGATTCTTTAGAAAGTGGAATGTATTTTGCCCCAGAAGTAGTCCCTGACGTTTTAGCAAAATAAAGCGGTTTACCCTTCCAGAGAATATTCTCTTCTCCATTTACCACTTTTTCAATATACGATTTTAAGTCTTCGTAATCCCGAATCGGAACCTGTTCCGCAAAATCTTCAAAAGTTTTAATTTGGTCAAAATGATGGTCCATTCCAAATTCTGTCCTTTTCGCAGCTTTAATTAATTCTGCAAAAACAGCTTTTTGACTTGCAATAGGGTTAGTAGACCAAGCTTTCGTTTTCGTATAGACTTTTTGTGCAAATAATTTTGCTGCAATTGATTTTATTGACATAATTTTTTCTATTTTGCCACTAAGACATAACTTATTATTGTTCTGAATTTTTACTACTTACCTTCGGGGAGCGCGATCAGCATTTTTTTCTTCTTTTACTACCTCATTCCGTAATTCAAGTTCTTCTTTTGATGCCGATAATTTAACTTGTGGCACTACTTCTTCGCTAGCTGCAAGTATTGAATCTTTGTTGAATTTTGCGTACTCTAACTCTCCATTGAGCACTTTTTGAATGGATTCTATATAGGCATCATTTTTCTTTAAAGCGATGGTTAATGAATCTGATTTTAAAGCTAATACAGTTGCATCTCTTTTTAATTTTGACGAAGAATATCCTGGAATAAATTCCCTTAAAGGGGTAAAAGCTATTATAAAAGTAGTGACTGAAATTAAAAAAATAGCACCAATAGTCGCTACTACAAAAACATTCATTAAATTTAATTTTAAAGAAAATATCTCTTCAAAAGTATCCTCATTCAAAATAACCAAACGGTTTTTTGTGAATAATTTCCGGTGCAGTTTCTTTCTTTTCAATATTTTTCCTGACATACATTTTCTTTATGCGACAAATATAATAATTAATGTCAATGAAAGCAGTTTGATCCACTAGTTCGACTTAAATCATACCAATGATTTTTTTTCAAAGCTTTTTACAGTTAACTGAATTAAATAATAGTTAAATTAAATTCTTATTAAATTATTCTATTTACCTTTGTTGCAAATTTTTATTACAAATTTGCTTCGGCATAAACTATTCAATCATGGGAAGATTTGGTGTTACAGAAATCCTCGTTATATTAGCGGTTGTTTTATTACTTTTTGGAGGTAAGAAAATACCAGAATTAATGAAAGGACTAGGAAGCGGAATTAAAGAATTTAAAAATGCCGCTAAAGAAGAGTCTTCATCTGATAAGAAAGACGAAACTGAAAACGAAAAAAAATAAAAAAAGTCCCGTCTCATTTTAAAAATGAGATGGGATTTTTATTTGTACATCTAACTTTCCTATTTTAAAGAAGTCTCTACGTTTTTTAATACCTTTTACTTAAAACGCTTACAACGAAACCGACGGTAAAAAATTTGACTGTAAATCTAATTTTTTATATGGTTTTTTTAAACGTTATAAATCAGTCTTTATCACTCCATAAGGCTATATAATCGTATAAAATAATTATCCTATAGCGCTGACACAGCGAAACAAATCTCGTGGTGTTTGATTGTATTCAATTTTTACCAATTACTTTTCTCAATTGTTACTACACAATCTTCAATACTCTTAAAGAGCATCTACAGTTGTTACTTAATTTACCTGAGACACTTATAGCGACAAAACGTCGTACTTTTTAATTGTAGTCAATTCTTACTTGTTACTTTTTTTCAATCTTTGTAACTCTAAAAGAGTCCCTGCGCTTGTTATTCACTTTTCCTGAATTTATTACAGTTAAAAAAAGTAAAAAACGTTATATCACCATCGTCAGTTGTATTCTTTTTCTATCTTCATCAACGTCTGTTACTTTTACCTCTACATGTTGATGTAGTTTCACCACTTCATTTACATCACTTACAAAGCCTGCTTTAAGCTGCGAAATATGAACCAAACCACTTTCTTTAACTCCAATATCTACAAAACAACCAAAATTGGTAATATTATTCACTATTCCAGGTAATATCATTCCTAACTTCAGGTCTTTGATCGATTTTACATTCGGGTCAAATTCAAAAATTTTAGCTGATTTTCTTGGATCTAAACCCGGTTTTTCAAGCTCTTTGATAATGTCTCTAACAGTTAATAAACCTATTTCTGGAGTAATATAATTCTCCGGTTTTATTAAGGCTGTTTTCTCTTTATTAGCAATCAAATCATTTACTGTCACTTTCAAATCTTTTGCCATTTTTTCGACAATTCCATAAGCCTCTGGATGTACCGCAGAGTTGTCCAATGGGTTTTTAGCATTCGAAATACGAATGAAAGCAACTCCCTGCTGATACGCTTTTTCGCCCAAACGCGGTACTTTTTTCAACTGTTTTCTATTTTCAAAAGAACCATTTTCAGATCGATATAAGACAATATTTTCGGCAAGCTTTTCTCCTATTCCACTCACATAGCTCAATAAATGCTTGCTAGCAGTATTAATATTTATCCCAACTGAATTTACACAACGGATTACGGTCTTATCCAATTCTTCTTTTAGTTTTACTTGATCCACATCATGTTGGTATTGGCCTACACCAATAGCTTTTGGATCTATTTTAACCAATTCAGCCAAAGGATCTGACAATCGTCTCCCAATAGAAACCGAACCACGAACGGTTACATCGTAATTTGGGAACTCTTCACGCGCAATTTTAGATGCTGAATACACTGAAGCTCCAGCTTCTGAAACAATAAAAACTTGAATCGGTTTATCGAACACAATATTCTTTATAAAAAACTCTGTCTCGCGAGATGCTGTCCCATTACCTATTGAAATCGCGTCAATTTTATACGAACTCACCATCGAACGAATTTTTTTCATCGCAATAATCTCCTCTTTTTGCGGAGCATGTGGATAAATAGTTTCATTATACAATAAATCCCCTTTTTCATCCAAGCATACAACTTTACAACCAGAACGAAAGCCAGGATCAATAGCTAAAATCCTTTTTTCTCCTAACGGGGGCGCTAATAGTAATTGCCCTAAATTAGTAGCAAAAACTTGAATGGAATTTGCATCCGCTTTGGATTTAGCATCCTGTAAAGTTTCATTTGAAATAGCCGGATTTAGTAATCTCTTGAAACTATCTTCAATAGCTAGCTGTATATGTGACGAAGTTTTATTTTTTAAAATCAAAATAGCTATTGTGTCGTAAGCGGCATCAACATCAACTTCTATTTTTAATTTCACAAAACCTTCGTTTACTGCACGAAGCATGGCTAATAATCGATGCGATGGCGTCTTAATTAATGGTTCTGACCAATCGAAATATTGATTAAACTTTTGCGCTTTTTCTTCTTCTTTTTGTTTTTTTATTACCGTAGTACTGATCGTTGCAGTTCTTTGATAAAGGAATCGCATCTGTTTACGAACATCAATATTTTCGTTTATCCATTCAGCAATAATATCTCTTGCTCCTTGCAAAGCAACATCCTTATTAATCACGTTGTCATTCAAATATTGTGAAGCAATTAAATCAACATCATCATTATTTTGTGCCATCATAATTTGAGCTAGTGGCTCTAAACCATGTTTTCGGGCAACATCTGCTTTTGTTATTTTTTTCTTTTTGTAAGGTAAATAAATATCTTCAAGCTCCTGTATATCGAAAATTTCATGGATTTTCTTTTCTAAATCTGGGCTTAATGCATTTTGTTCATGAATTGATTTGATAATCGACTGTTTTCTTTTTACAATAACTTCATACTCTTTTTGAAGTTTTGCAACTTGTTCAATTACGACTTCATCTAAATTTCCCGTCTTGTCTTTACGATAACGAGCTATAAAAGGAATAGTACAGTCTTCCTTTAACAACTGTACTGTATTCTGAATATTAATTACTGTTGTTGTAACAGCTTTGGCTATAAATTGTATGTTGGTCATTCTAAAATAATATAATTTAAAAAAGTGGTGAAATAAAAATGTTTAATCAGAAACTGTAAATTAGTATAGTTATTTTATTGCTAAAATGGTAGTTTTAAACTTAAATTGATATCAATAAATTTTATTTATATGCTTTTTTTCTACTGATTCTTCTAGATTTATTGACTACAGTTTATGATAAATAACTGGAAATTGCCCATAAAAAAAGGATTTCAAAAGAAACCCTTTTAACATTTTCTCCTATTGGTTCAAATTTAGCTATGTATCTATTGAAGCATAAAAATTTAAAAAAAATATTTATTAAAATTTTACACAATTATTCTACTATAAATTATAGTAGCCATAGTATTTTTTTAAAAAAAATTGTTTTAATAAAGATAAAATTGTCTAGCAGGCTATTTTATTTACTCTATTTTGATGTCTTCCACCTTCAAATGCCGTATTTATAAACGTTTCTACCATCTCTACCGCCTGTGGAATAGAAGTATAACGAGCTGGAATACTAATGATGTTAGCATTATTGTGTTGGCGCGCTAAAGCAGCTATCTCTTTCATCCAACACAATGCGGCGCGTACTTGCTGATGTTTGTTTGCAGTCATTGCAATCCCGTTACCGCTTCCACAAATGATAATTCCAAAATCAACTTTACCTTCGGCTACATCTGTCGCAACAGGATGTCCAAAATCAGGATAATCTACACTATCAGTTGAATCGGTTCCGTAATTAACTACTTCGTATCCTTTTGCTTTAAGCATGTCCATAATGGCCTTTTTGTATTCTGGACCAGCGTGGTCATTTCCAATTGCTATCTTCATTTTATTTGTATTAAGTTATGCGGTGCAAATTTACCAAAACAATTTTGCATAATTAAAGTCTGAAATTCTTTATTTATTAAAAAAATACTGCCGTACTAAATACCCTAATTCATTGGACTCTAAAAGCAACATTACTAAAAGTTTAGCAGTTATTAACAATTCTTATTATTATATAAAATATTGATAATCAGTAAATAAAATAAAAATAAAACATCAAAAATAAACATTGTTAATAACGAAACACAATTACTTGATATTCAATTGACCTTATGTTGATATCTATTGTTGATAACTTCAGATAGAATATTAGAACTATTTCCCTGTATTATTAAAAAAAAAAGTAATCCAAAACCTGAAATTAAAAAACAAATTTACTTTACTGATTTTTTAGAATAGTTATCATTATTAAAAGATGGTTTATTAACAAAAAAATAAAAAATACTTATTTACAAATTGAAATGGTTTTATGTTATTAACCATTGTTAATTAAAACGTAAAAACTCTTTAAAACGAGCTATTTAAGTACTTATAGTGTTGTTAATAACTACCAATAAAACGGTAGAACTTGGTTTTATAGCTTTATTCAAAATATTTATTACTACTATTAACACCCCATAATAACCATTATTAAATATTTTAATTTTAATCTTTTTTTATATTGTGTTGTATGTCTGTTAATAACTTTAAAAAAATTAAACGATTTTTAGATTGTTATCGTATCGCATTTCTTGTAAAATGGCTTTTACACTTGCAAAATCATTTGGATGAATTTTAAGTTTGATTCCTCCAAGTGCAGTTGAGTACATTGGAACAATAGATGACATTAATTCATTCTGAAAATAATACTGTAAACCTTCCTGATCCAATCTATGTTTTAGAATTTCTATTTCATGGATATAATCAAAAACAGCTATGGTTATAAATGCTTCCATTTTTTATTGTTTTAATAAAGATACAACTATTCTTTAAAGTTATATTTTCTTTAAAACTGCTTGCTATTACCTTTCATCTGCTAACTATTTTGTAATTTTCGGCTTTTAAGAATAGATTTATGAGTAAAAGACTAAGAAAGCCGGTAAAGAAAGAGAAAGACTTCTCTGAACAAATTATAAAAATATTATCGCAAAGTGCTAATAAAGCATTTAATTACAAGCAAATAGGAGTAAAGCTGGAACTGGACGATACGCAAAGTAGAAATCAAATTATAAAAGATCTGAAGATACTAGCGGGTCAAAATAAAATTATTGAAGCTGAGCCTGGAAAATTTTTGATTAAAGCAGAGAGTAAAGAGTACTACGAAGGTAAAATAGATATGACGGGTAGAAAAACCGCCTATTTTGTTTGTGCAGAATTAGAGGAAGATGTTTTTATTCCAACAAACAACTTAAATCATGCCTTAGATAAAGATATTGTAAAAGTATATGTTTACAATCGTAGAAAAGGAAAAAGACCTGAAGGTGAGGTTATTGAAGTACTAGAAAGAAATAAAACGGACTTCGTTGGGGTTATAGATATCCAAAAGAATTTTTCTTTTGTTTCTACAGCCAATCCAAAGATGTATACGGATATTTTTATTCCAAAAGATAGAATTGGAGATGCTGAACAAGGAGATGTGGTTTTAGTACATATTGAAGATTGGCCGTCAAAGGCGGATAGTCCTTTCGGAAAAGTAATAAAAGTATTAGGAAAACCAGGAGAACATGATACTGAAATTCACGCTATTTTAGCAGAGTATGGTTTACCGGTCGAATTTCCAATTGAAGTAGAAACTTTTGCCCAGAAAATTGATACTTCGATAGAGGAAAGTGAAATTGCGAATCGTCGTGACATGCGCGATACGTTAACTTTTACTATTGATCCAAAAGATGCCAAAGATTTTGATGATGCTCTATCATATAAAAAATTAGAAAATGGAAATTATGAAATAGGAATTCATATTGCTGATGTTTCGTATTATTTAGAAGAAGGAAGTATTCTTGACGACGAAGCCTATCAAAGAGCAACATCTGTATATTTAGTCGACAGGGTTGTACCTATGTTGCCAGAAGTGTTGTCTAATTTTGCTTGTTCACTCAGACCTAACGAAGAAAAATATACTTTTTCAGCTATTTTTGAAATAACGGATAAAAGTGAGGTTGTAAATCAATGGTTTGGAAGAACGGTTATTTATTCTGACCAGCGTTTTGCTTACGAAGAAGCACAGTATATTATAGAAACTAAGGATAATACGATGCCAGAAGAAATTTCTATAAGTGGAAATTCTTATGTTGTTTCTGATGAAATTGTTGACGCCACATTGAAAATGAATCAATTAGCTAAAATATTTCGTAGAAATAGAATGAATGACGGAGCGATCTCTTTTGATAAAGTCGAAGTAAAATTCAATTTGAATCAAGAAGGAGAACCTGAAGGTGTTTATTTTAAAGTATCAAAAGATTCTAATCATATGATTGAGGAATTTATGCTTTTAGCTAATAAAAAAGTAGCTGAATTTATCGGTAAGCAAAAGAAAACATTTATATACAGGATTCACGATGAGCCTAATGCGGATAAGTTAGTTGCATTGCAGACTGTTATAGCTAAATTTGGTTATAAAATTGATTTAAGAAGTAAAGATGATATTTCGAAGTCATTGAATAGTTTACTGAGTGAAGTTGTTGGTAAGAAAGAACAGAATTTAGTAGATACTTTGACTATCAGGACGATGAGTAAAGCTAAATATTCTACTGACAATATAGGTCACTATGGACTGGCATTTGATTATTATTCTCATTTTACATCACCTATCCGTCGCTATCCTGACGTAATGGTACACCGTTTGCTACAATATTATCTTGATGGTGGAAAATCAGCAGATGAAGAAGCGTATGAAGCTAAATGTTTACATTCTTCTACGATGGAAGGATTGGCGACCAGTGCGGAAAGGGATTCCATCAAATACATGCAGGTGAAATACATGCAAG
>JBLIKD010000012.1:0-24540 GCA_047636275.1 Flavobacterium sp.
CAAGGTGCATATTGGTAAATCAGGATCTTACAATAGCGCATCAAAGTCAAGCTAAATACAGGTGGTTAAGTGTTTGGTAAGAGAATTACAAAGCGCTTGGATTTTATGCTAAAAATGGATTTGTAGTATTTGACAAACCTATTTTTACATTAGGTCACAATCTACAAACCGACTTGCTATTAAAACTTGAAGTAATAGATAACTAATACTAAAACTATTTACGCACTTGCATCCAAATTAACTTTCAGTATCAAAAAACTAAAAAGATGATCATTCCAACAGTGTTATTTTAAAAAAATAATCACTTCATTTATAGGTGGTTCTCTTTTTACTAACCTCTAATTATCAAAAAAATAGAATTCGAATTCCTGTTTTAAAAATTTCAATACTGCAACTTCTCGTAATATTATTCATTTCTACGAGGAGATTAGTAACTATTTAGCTATTTTTGTTATTATAAGAATTAGTATTTTAAATGAGCAACTAAATCGGAAAGCCTTCCGGTTTTAGTGTAAAAAGAATCCATGAAGACAAAAATGAAAAAAACAATAAAACGCATTTACAATTCAAATTTATTTAATGAGTTTTTTGAAAGCGAAAAATCAACAGGACTTATACTTATAGCGTGCACCATATTTTCCTTGTTTATGGCAAACACAATCTTTGGGACGCAATACCTTCACACGTGGCATATGAAGTTGGGAGGAGAAAGTCTAGAGTATTGGATTAATGATGGATTGATGACTATCTTCTTTTTATTGATTGGTTTAGAATTAGAAAGAGAAATTTATGAAGGCGAGCTATCTAACATAAAAGATGCTTTATTGCCCATATTTGCAGCCTTAGGAGGAATGCTTGTACCCGCTGGGATCTATTTGTTGTTCAACTATGGAGGTGTCGCGCAAGCCGGAGCTGGTATCCCTATGGCAACTGATATCGCTTTCGCATTGGGAATCTTATCGTTATTAGGGAATCGAGTACCATTGTCTTTAAAAATATTTTTAACGGCATTAGCAGTAATAGACGATTTAGGAGCGATTATGGTTATTGCCATATTTTACACAAAAACGATTCTATGGTCTAATCTTTTTTACGCTTTAGGTACAATGCTAGTTTTGTTTGTTCTAAACCGCATGAAAGTTAAAAGCCTGATTCCTTACCTTATTGGTGGGGTAATTATGTGGTGGTTTATGTTACACTCAGGAATTCATGCCACTGTAACAGGAGTATTATTAGCCTTTGTTATCCCGTTTGGAAACGGCGACAAAGACTCTACCTCCTCTATTTTGCAACATTTTCTGCACAAACCGGTTGGTTTTTTGATACTTCCACTTTTTGCACTGGCAAACACGGCGATTGTTGTAAGTTCAAACATAGGAGAAACTATTGCTCAGCATTATAGTATCGGAATCGCTTTAGGGTTAATCGTAGGAAAACCATTGGGTATTTATCTCTTTAGTCTTTTGGCTGTATCATTAGGGATCTGTAAGCTCCCCTCTGATATGAATTGGAAAACAATTATTGGTGTCGGGTTTTTAGGAGGTATTGGGTTTACAATGTCTATTTTCATAACTTTACTTGCATTTGATGACAAAACGATAATCAGTAATGCAAAATTTATCATTCTACTTTCCTCTTTAATTGCAGGAATAATAGGCTTTGTCTTTTTGAAAAACACTTTAAAAGAAAGTGTGAGTGAAAACAATAGTAAGTAGTTTTTTTTAGCTATATCAGGCTACAGAAGGGAGAAGAAGAAACTATTGGATTTTGCAAAATCCAATAGTTTCTTCTTCTCCCTTATTTTATGGATTTTAACATGCGCTATTCTCTTGGCGACCATTGGAGTAAATGTCAATTCTGCTGCGGTAATTATAGCTGCTATGCTAATATAACCTTTAATAATATCTAGCATAGGAGTCAGTTTTGGGCTTTAGGTGCTAGTGATTTTGAATTAGTGAAAAGGTCCTTAAAACACCTCCTTATTGGACTCGAGAATATATTTTTATGATACAAAGAATCAAGCTCAAGATTCCGAAAAAGGTTGTCCCTATGGCTGTAACAACGCTTGTTAAAAAAAATCGATATGTATAACCACAAATAAAATCTCATTATTTAGTCTTACTATTCAGATGCTATTTAAAATAATTGAATTGATAAAAAATTCGCAATCGTACCGTTATAAGATTGGGAGTTTTTTTTGCAGCGATTTAGCCACTATCAATAATTCGCCAATTTAGCAATATACTGCAACACCGACTACTCATCGTATATATTTGATTTTCAAAGATTAGTTAATTGATTAGCTATTTAATTCTTTATATTTAGGTTATCCAAACCTCTAATAAAATGAATTATGAGTACATCCTTACTTTGGTATTTTAGGAGACATTCTCTGTTATTCAAAATAAGATTTAAAATGGTTTCCAGGAAATCATCGCTTGATCGTATTGAAAACTTTTGCTACAATACGATCAACCCTAAGTATGATATCCCTCCCATTTATTTTCAACTGAACCGTATGATTTTGGGACAACCAAAGTCAGATCTGAGTGATCTTGAAAAAGCAAAAAAAATAGCAAAATGGCTCAGAAACCATATCAAAGGGGGCCCGGGACTTGGAAAGTCTTCTAACAAAGCATTACGAAAAATGATAAGAGGCGAAGGCGGCGTTTGCAGTGACATGTCGCAAGTTTATAATAATTTCTGTGTCATCAACAATCTAAAAGTAAAAGAATGGGGCTTAAAAATTGTATCACAAAACCGAATGATTCGTGGGGGTCATTCCTTTAATGAGGTATACTCTCGAGAATTTAAGAAGTGGGTTTTGCTTGACGTATCCAAATCAATATTTTTTTACCATACTAACTCTAAAATACCCCTATCCGTTTTTGAACTAATCCAATTAAAAAAAGAAAACAAAGAAATCCATTATTTTGAATTCAATAAAAAAGTTGTTGTTGACAAACAATATATAGAAGATATCTATCTGACGCCAAACTCATTCCCTTTTCTGATTACCAATTATTCTAATAAAACCTATGATTACTTCTTGGATAAACTTGGTTTTTTGCCGGAATCAATAATCCACGGCCTGATATATCTCTCAGGTAAAAGTTACGCTTTTGAATTCCCAAGAAAGGAATATAAAATGGAATACCCAATAACCAAACCCGTCTTAGCAAAGGCTCATCATAGATATCCAGTTAACGCCAAATAAAAAAAGTCCGCTCGAGAGCGGACTTTTCTATGGGTATTATTTACTTTTATTTGGGATCTAAAATCATAGCAATTCGTTCAATACAGTCCGCATAATGGTATTTAGTCTCCGCATCTATAGCTCTGCTTTTTGCTATTGCTAAAGCCGTTTTTAAGGTTGTCAACTCTCCTCTTACTAAAGCTCTTACATCCGATTGCGCGACATTGTAGTAATCAGCTGAACGAGTTGATTTGATTTCTTCTTTCATTAGGTACTCCATCCTTACAATATAGGCACGTTGTAAATTTCTGCGATAGATAGAGACGCTTGTTGCAGTATTAGCCTCTTTCCATATCCCTTTTCGCATATCACGTAATAAGTTCAAAGCACTATAGTTAGTAGTTCCTGAAATTTCAGCATCGATAAGACGACCCAAGCGATCAAAACTTAACATACCATCTAAATGTCTTGCTTGTAAACTTCTAAAACGTTCGGTATAACCAGAATAATCAGTATTCTTTAAAGTCTTTAAATTAACTAGCCAAGTAGGTGATGCAAAAGCATTAGTTTGCAACCACTGCATCGCTTCCTGCTGTTGCGATTTTGGAACTACCGTATAGACAGCTCCCTTTTGATTAGGCTTTTTAATATCTTCATGAACACCGCCCACATTCGTAACGACATGTCCTATGTAACGACTCCATACACTCAAAAGCTCATCATACAACTCACTTAAATCCTCATAATTATTGGTCACATCACTCGTCCACTCGGATAAATGTGCTGCCACATATTCTAAATTTTTGAGTCCGTAGCTACTTGCTTTCATTGAACTATTCCCTATGTCTTCCGTTTGTGAAGCTGGATCAAAACTACTGCTTTGCTTGCCAAACTTATACATTGGATCTCCCGCTTTTTCCAGAATCCACTTGTCTAAAGTAGGAACTTCGGCTTCCGGAGTACCCAAGTTTGGAATTACGCGGTAGCCCCAATTCACTGCATAATGATCGTAAGGACCCATCTGGCGAATAAACCGAACTCCTTTGTCTCCAGGTTGTGCTATATAATTAAAACGGGCATAATCCATCAAACTAGCCGCTATTCCATTTTTTTGAGTAAAAGCGGCATTTCTATAGCTCTCTGTATCATAAGCACAACTCGCACCCATATTATGTGGAAAACCAAGCGCATGTCCTACCTCATGGGCTATAACAAAACGCATCATCTCCCCCATTTCCTCATCGCTTGTATTTAACGTTCGGGCGGAAGGATTAGCCGCTCCTGTTTCTAATAAATAGCGATTTCGATACGAACGCAAGTGGTTGTGGTACCAAATGATATCACTCTCAATAATCTCTCCAGTTCGGGGGTCAGAGACACTGGGACCAATCGCATTACGTGTCGTACTAGCTACGTATCGTATTACCGAATACCTTATATCCTCTGGACTAAAATCAGGATCTTCTTCTTTCGTTGGTGGATCTTTTGCAATAATAGCGTTTTTAAAACCTGCAGTTTCAAATGGTTTTTGCCATTCTTCAATACCTTGCTTGATGTATTTACGAAGTTTTTCTGGTGTAGCAGGGTCGATATAATAAACGATAGGCTTTATTGGTTCAACCAATTCTCCTTTGGCGTAAGCCACAGAATCTTTTGGCTCTAAACGCCATCTGCGGATATAGTTTTTCTTATCTGATTTTAATTCATTGCTACCATAATCATACTGACTCACAGTAAACCAGCCTACTCTTGGATCAGCAAGACGCGGCTCCATCATTTTTTCAGGTAGTAAAATCATCGATTGGTTCATTTGGATACTAATAGTTTCCGTATCTTCAAGAACAGGCGGCTTAGTCGCATTATAAGTAAAATCTTGTATGACCTCTATGTTCATTGGAAAACTTTTCATGGCTGTGATAAAACTGCGAGAATCATCCATGCCCTTTACCTTATAGGTCTCTCTCATACTGGCTGATAATCCACTGATAGCTTTAACATCACTTCCGTAAAACTTAGATACATCTATCACCGTATTAGCTGAATCTTTGCTGAAAGCAACAATATCAAAAGCGAATAAAGTTGGCTCGTAGTTATTATTTTTCACAGAGATACTGATAGGCAAACTGTCATTTGCTACGGCATTATACGATTTCAACTTTATTAGAATTTTATCTTGAAAGCGCTGCCAAACTACTAATTGTTCATTTGTTTCTGAACCAGCATTGACATAACCACCACCCAAATTAGAAGGTAGTTTGGACAGTCTGCTGACCAGAAGCATGTCCTTGTCTAATAACTTATTAGGGATTTCAAAATAATATTTTTTATCTACTTTATGCACTGTAAACAAACCATCATCAGATATTGCATCTTTTGTAATTACCTTATCATAAGGTTTAATGGTAACTTCAGGTTTTTTTTCAGGAGGCGCAACTACTTCCGTTTTTTGATTCTTTTTCTTATCTAGATGCCACTTTTTTTGCGCTATCGCTGAGCTTGGCACAAATACAAAAGCTGCCAGCGTACTTAAAATGAATAATTTCTTCATTTATTGGTTTTTAATAATTAATTAATCTCAAAAATAAGTTTACACCTACAGATAATCATTTGTAAAACCTCTTTTAACTTATAATTAACTATTTTACGATGACAAGGCTTTCGCGTTCAAAAACATATCTACAACACAGATAAAAACTTATTTTATAAAACTTTACATATAATTCCTCATTTCAAAAAAGCAATATGCTAATTTTAAGCCAACATAATAAAAAATGTTCTCGCTATTTGCGCTATAAAATATACCCTAGTTAAATACTACTTACAATCGTATTCCAATGTCTGAGGATATCATTTGTTAGCCAGCATCACGAAATAATAAAATTTAGACTATGAAAATAGAAAACTCCGTTGCTACGGATGCCGATGAAATATTTAGATTGTACGCCATCGCTTCAGCATACCAAAAAACAAAAAACGTCGTAGTTTGGCCTAACTTTGACCACTACCTCGTCGAAACAGAATTACAAGAAAACAGACAGTGGAAACTTACTATTGACAACCAAATTACCTGCGTCTGGGCCATAACATTTAACGATGCTGAAATATGGGAGGAACGCGATTGTAACGACGCGATCTACATCCATCGTATTGCCACACACTCTGATTTTAGAGGTCATAATTTTGTTAGAATTATAGTGGACTGGGCGAAAGAATATGCCCGAAACCTCGGTAAAGATTATGTTCGTTTAGACACCTTGGGTAATAATGTAAAGCTTATTGAACATTACACAAATTCTGGATTTGATTTCCTAGGACTATTCGATTTGAAATCCACTGCTGGGTTACCTCTACACTATCAAACAACTAAAGGTTGTTGCTTATTTGAAATTAAATTATAAATAGAGTTAGGCACCGCATAGAATAAGGCTTATGTTACAATCACTCGAGTCTCGTCTTATGAATGAAGAGGGAGGACTTGTTTAAACACTTCTGCACAAACCCACACAAAACAAACGCAATCATGATAACTAAATAGTACCCCAAGCGTTAAAAAGTCAAAATCAAACAACAATAAATAGACTTCGAGTAAACCAGAAACTACAGAATTACATTACCATGAATGGTTAATCAGTAAGATAGATCAAAAAAGCCTATCTGTTTTTAACACCTGTCCAAGAAGCAATTCAAAATAATTTCCGACCTTGTAGTCCTTATAAGAAAACAATAAACAACCAATGGATTTATTCAGTACCGAATTAGACGAAAACCAAAATCTATTGCCCAAAGACGGAACCGTATTTTATTATGGGCATATGATGCCACTTCAGGATGCCAACTTTTATCTCGAGAATTTACTGGAAACCATTGATTGGAAAAACGATGAGGCTGTCATTTTTGGTAAACTCATTATAACCAAAAGAAAGGTCGCCTGGTATGGAGATACTACTTTTAGCTATACCTATTCTAAAAGAACGAAGCAAGCCTTAATCTGGACTCCCGAATTGCTAGCGCTAAAAACCCTAGTAGAGAAAAAAACAGGCGAAACCTACAATTCTTGTCTGCTAAATTTATATCACACCGGTACCGAAGGAATGGGCTGGCACAGTGATGCCGAGAAAAACTTAAAAAAAAATGGAGCCATCGCTTCTGTAAGTTTTGGTGCTGAACGAAAATTCACCTTCAAACACAAAGACAGCAAGGAAACGGTATCGCAGAACTTATCCCATGGCAGCTTGTTAGTGATGAAAGAGGAAACCCAAACTCACTGGCAGCATCGCTTACCTCCCACTACTCGCATCACTACTCCTAGAGTAAATCTTACTTTTCGAACAATTGAAATACTATAAACTTCTTTATTATTATAAGGATAAACAAACAATAGCACTAAAAGTGGGTATTATATTCTAATTTCACAATCCTTTACTGCACGGACGAGCTAAAAAAATTAGTGCCTCTGTTTCTATTGTGGTAAAAAGTCCAATTTAAAAATTAAAAAATGGAACTAAAAAAGATATTAGACAAACTTCGTCCTTTTGAAAAAAGTTGTTTTACCAATATTATCGATACTATTATTTCCAAAAACAGAGTACTATTAACAACTAGAAAAACAACCTAATTCGCTCCAACTTGTCGAGTCGCTACCTCCCTTAAAGAAACATATCAATAAGAAATCCCTCCCGATTATTATCAAGAGGGATTTTCATTTAGAGGGGTATGTTAGAAAGTAGTACATTACAGTGAACCTATTTCTCACCTTCTTCAGTTAAGTTAGTTTTAGAGTATCCTCTCCATTTTTCAATACAATCCTGAAAATCTTGAGGCAGTTCCGTATCAAAACGCATCATTTCACCCGTTGTAGGATGAACAAACCCAAGCGTTTTAGCATGCAAGGCCTGTCTTGGTAATATTTTAAAACAATTATCTATAAACTGTTTGTATTTGGTAAACGTAGTTCCTTTCAAAATCAAATTACCGCCATACCGCTCATCATTAAATAAAGTATGACCGATATGCTTTAAATGAACGCGAATTTGATGTGTTCTTCCCGTTTCCAATTGGCACGAAATCAACGTCACATAACCAAAACGTTCCAGGACCTTGTAATGAGTAACTGCTGGCTTTCCTATCTCAGAATCAGCAAAAACAGCCATTTGCATGCGGTCTTTGACGTGACGGGCCACATTACCTTCAATAGTTCCTGACTCAGCGACTACATTACCCCAAACAAGTGCCACATACTCCCTTTCGGATGTTTTAGCTTCAAATTGTTTCGCAAGATGTGACATCGCAACTTCCGTTTTTGCAATAACTAATAATCCCGAAGTGTCTTTGTCAATACGATGCACTAATCCCGGTCGCTCGCTGCTGTTCATGGGTAAGTTATCGAAGTGATATGCCAAAGCATGAACTAAAGTTCCGCTGTAATTTCCATGTCCGGGATGAACAACCATTCCTGGCTTTTTATTAATCAACAACAAGGTGTCGTCTTCATAAACAATATCCAATGGGATATTCTCTGGCACAATGTGATTTTCAAAAGGAGGATGCGTCAGCATCACGCGTACTACATCAAAAGCTTTTACTTTGTAATTTGACTTCACTGTGGAGTCATTTACAAAAATATTCCCTTCCGTAGCAGCAATTTGAATTTTGTTACGGGTTGCATTTTGAATCAGTCCCATCAAATATTTATCAATCCGCAAAGGCGCTTGCCCTTTGGGTACTTCAAATTTAAAGTGTTCGTATAATTCTTCTTCTAAGTCAACTGACTCTACATTATTGTTCATTTGGCATTTCTTCTGTTGGATTAGCAATGCTATCCGTTCCTATCTCTTCTTCATAACTCATTTTCCCGTCACCTAAAACCAAATCGATTTTAGAGGATTTCAGGACTTTATCTCCTGGTTTTATGTTTCTTCCTTTATAACGCATCTCCAAAACCATATCTTTTCCAAGGTTGGGTACATACGTAATCGTTCCCTCTTCCAGCCCCAATGCTTTTAAAGTAGGAACTGCTTCACGATATGTCTTTTCAATTAAATCCGGAACTTTTACTGATGAAAATCCAGAACTGTTAATTTTGATATAGACTTTTCTTCCCACTTTTACTTTTTCGCCCGGCAAAGGATCCTGCTGTACGACAGAAAACTTAGGGAAATCACTCTTATAATTCACGCTATCTAGCAGTACATAATCAAGATCTAACTCATCCAGTTTCTCCTCAACTTGCTCCTCCGTTAATTTGCTCAAATTAGGAACCGTAATTTCATTACCATGATCCGTCGTAAAGGTCAACCAATGCATAAAAAGAAATCCCAGTACAGCAATAATCAGAACGGCTAGAAATACCTGAACAAGAAAAACACGGCTGATAAGATACTTAGGTAAACTCATAAATTTATTTTTATAATACGGCAAAGATATACCTTATTCGTCTCAAAAAAAATGATAATTTTGTTTAATAGTATTTAACGGCTGTCTTTAGAAAAAATGAAAAATCATTTCTATTTTTGAACAACTAAGAAATTAAGTTTAATACTATTCAATTTTAGTAATGCAACAATAGTTTAAAGAAAAGTCTAGTTTTATAGCGCGGCAATCATTAGGAAATTTTTCAGGATAGTAAAGCACGGAGAAGCAATATCTTTCCTTGATCTCGTTGAAAAAAGACTATGAAAAGATTTTACTTTTATTGGTGTTAAACACTATTCATTTTAAAAACAACAAACCCTAAATAAGAGTTTAAATATAAAACCTCAAACCTTAAACAAAGTAGAATGAAAAATATTGCCATCATCATGGGCGGTTATTCCAGCGAATATAAAATATCACTGATCAGCGGGAATCTCGTGCACCACTATCTAGATAAAACAAAATACAAAGGATTTTGCGTCCATATACTAAAAGAAAAATGGGTTTACGTGGACGAAGCCGAAAAAGAATACCCAATTGATAAAAATGATTTTTCAGTAATCGTTGATGAAAATAAAATCAATTTTGAGTGCGTTTTCAACGCGATACACGGAACTCCCGGCGAAGACGGGCTTATGCAAGCTTACCTTGAATTGCTGAAAATTCCGCAAACCTCCTGTGACTATTACCAAGCAGCCCTTACCTTCAACAAAAGAGATTTCCTATCCGTATTGAAACCATATGGCATAAAAAGTGCGATTTCTTATTATTTAAATAAAGGTGATAAAATCTATACGGACGAAATCATAAAAAAAGTAGGATTACCCTGTTTCGTAAAGCCTAATAAAGCGGGATCCAGTTTTGGAATTTCAAAAGTAAAAACGGAAGTCGAACTTCCTCTTGCCATAGAGGTGGCCTATATGGAAGACAACGAGATCATAATAGAAAGCTTCCTTGATGGTACTGAAGTTTCGGTGGGCGTAATTAACTACAAGGGAGTAACAACCGTTTTGCCCATCACTGAAATTGTTTCAGAAAATGAATTCTTTGACTATGAAGCCAAATACCTTGGAAAATCCCAAGAAATCACACCAGCACGAATTTCTAATGAGATGACGGAGAAAGTGGGCGCTATAGCAAAGCGCGCTTATGAGTTACTTAGAATGAAAGGCTTCTCGAGAACGGAGTTTATTATTGTAGATAACGAACCCTTTATGTTAGAAATGAATACTGTCCCGGGTCTGACGTCAGAAAGTCTACTGCCGCAACAATCTTTAGCAGCGGGAATTTCGCTTGAAGATTTGTTTACTAACGCTATAGAATTAGCTTTGGTCGAATAACTAATAATTTCATTAACTTTGCTTAAGACCCTCTGGTTATGATGCAAAACAAACAATATATCCCTATTAATTCTAAAATTCGTTTTGGTAAATCAGTTCTAATGGGGAGAAGAATTACGGTCGATGGTGTTTTAAATAGGATGTCTATTAATAAAATTATTGAAGGTTTCCATGAGTTAGACGCAAATAAAATAAAAGCTTGCCTTGCCTACTGTGCGGATAGAGAACACAAAATCCAAGTTGTATCGTGAACTTATTACTGGACCAAAATATCTCTAATATAGTTATTTATAGAATCCAACCTTATTTTCAACGGGCGCAACTAGTGCGAAAACTAGGAATTGAAATTATTCCGATTTAAAGATTCGCAAAAGAGAATGATTTTACAATTGTAATTTTTGAAGCTAATTTTTTTGATTTATCCCGTATAAAAAGATAATTTAGTTTCCTATTAGTACCATCAAAACTGACTATTTAGCTGATAGTATCAAATAAAAAAAATTACTTATTAACGATTTTATAAGCTGCAATTTCTATTCTGAAGTTGCTTGTTTAGAAATTAAATAATTATTTCAAGAAGCTAATTTGCTCAACAACTTGAACACTTAAAATTGAAACTCAAAATTAAATGAGAAAAGCCATATTTCCAGGATCTTTCGATCCGATTACCTTAGGACACGAAGACATTATAAAAAGGGGAGTCTCTCTTTTTGACGAAATAGTGATTGCAATTGGTATCAACGCCGAAAAAAAATATATGTTTTCCATAGAAGACCGCAAACGTTTTATCGAGGAAACATTTAAAGATGAGCCAAAAGTTACGGTCATCACCTATGAAGGGTTAACGATTGATTTATGCCATAAAATCAAAGCTGATTTTATTCTGCGTGGTTTACGGAATCCTGCCGATTTTGAGTTCGAAAAAGCCATCGCACACACGAACAGACATTTGTCTAAAATAGAAACAGTTTTTCTACTAACAGCAGCACGTACCTCGTATATCAGCTCTAGTATTGTCAGAGACGTACTCCGCAACGGTGGTGAATACCAAAAATTAGTCCCAAAAGCGGTCAGAGTTAAGTTGTAATCAGTGTTCCGGTAGCAGTTTTGAATGTTACCTATTGGGTTTTAAGTATTCAGTATATAGCGAAAGGGCCGTTCTAAGAACAAAATGAAATACTTTTTATTACACCCTAAAAATCTATGCCCTAAGCTTCGGGACTATGTGTTTAAGAAAAAAGTATTCGATTCTTTTGCGATTCGCAAAAAACCAATAAAAATCACAAGTGTGCGAAAAGTACACAATAACAGTATTTTCGCGAGATCATAATAAATTTCAATAATGAGTATAGAAAGAGAATTAAGCAAAAGAAGCGAATCAAAATGTGAACTTTGTGCAGCAACTGAAAACCTACAGATTTACGAAGTGCTACCGACAAAAAAAGGTGGCCTAGACGAAAGTATCATGGCTTGCAGCACCTGTATTGAACAAATTGAAACTCCAGGCAACGAAGATCTAAACCATTGGAGATGTCTGAATGAAAGTATGTGGAGCGAACATACAGCAGTACAGGTTGTGTCATGGAGGATGCTGAGTCGTTTGCGTTCTGCAGGTTGGCCTCAAGAATTAATCGATCAAATGTATTTAGATGAAGATACCCTAGCCTACGCACAAGCAACTGGAGAAGGGGAAGATGATGAAGATAAAGTGATCCACAGAGACAGCAATGGTGTTATTTTAGAAGTGGGTGATTCAGTGGTTTTAATCAAAGATTTGAAAGTAAAAGGCTCAAGTATGATAGCAAAACAGGGAACTGCAGTGCGTAACATTAGACTAGATCATGACAATGCCGAGTTCATTGAAGGTAAAGTAGACGGACAAACTATCGTCATCATTACACACTATGTGAAAAAACTATAATCTTTTTAAATGCTTAGTTACAAGTCCTTAATTCTAAGTTATTAGTTGATTTTCAAAACTGGAATAGTCTTGATTTATTACAACAAAAAAAACGTTAGCAGAAATTTATTTCCACTAGCGTTTTTTTTTGAATATACAAAACTAAGGACTAAACAGTAAAAAACTACTCTTCCTCCTTCTTAATCACTTTTCTAGCTACTTCGATTTTAAACTTTTTGCCTTTCATTTTTTCATCCCTGATGTTATGCAGCAAGTCTTTTACCTTACTGAATTTTACGGCCGCAAAAGAAATAAAATCTTTTACCTCAATTAACCCTAAATCGCCTTTTTCTAGTTTTCCCTTCTGAGAAAAGAACCCTACGATATCAATTTTATTTAATTTGTTTTTCTTTCCACCACTAATATAAATAGTTTGAAACTGCGGAGGCCTTGGTAAGGTTACAGCATTATCTATGGCGAACACTTTAATACCGTAATCGATATAATCAGCTTTTTTCTCGCTTTCATGCGCAATAATATAAGCGGTTCCTGTAGATAACATACGTGCCGTTCTACCGTTTCTATGCGTAAATTCATCCTCCTTTGATGGCAAATGATAATGAACAACATGATTCATTTCGGGAATATCCAGACCTCGAGCTGCTAAATCAGTAGTGATTAAGTAACTCACACTTCCGTTTCTAAATTGGATTAAAGCACGCTCTCTCTCATCTTGATCCATTCCGCCGTGATAATAGGTAGAGTAGATTCCTTTTTCGTTTAAAGTGTCACTGATACGTTCTGCCGCATCACGATGATTACAAAAAACAATAGCCGACTCTGATTTTAAAGAACAAATCAGGTTAAACAAACTTCCTATTTTATCTTTTTCTTTAGAAACGACCATTCTCATCGAAAGATTCGATTCCTCCACGTTTTCTGGAATAAAGTCTAAAATAGTTGGATTCACCACTCTGGTGTATCTAGGAATCTCAATATCTGAGGTGGCCGAAACTAGAACGCGTTTATTCAATTTGGTTAATTTCCCTATGATGAATGACATCTGCTCATGAAATCCCAATTGCAGTGATTTGTCGAATTCATCCAAAATCAAGGTTTGGATTTTATCCGTTCTAAAAGTACCCCTGTCAATATGATCAGCAATACGACCCGGAGTTCCTATTAAAACAGCTGGCGGATTGCTTAAATTCTTAATTTCAGTATCTATGGAGTGTCCACCGTAGCAAACATTTACTTTATATTCTGTACCCATTTTTTTCCAAACCTGCTCAATTTGCAATCCGAGCTCTCTTGAGGGAACCAGAATTAGACACTGAACTGACTGAATTTCAGGCTGCAGCATTTCTAAAATTGGCAATAAAAAGGCTAAAGTTTTACCAGAACCTGTCGGAGAAAGCAGTAATACATTATTGTCATTCAGGATGGCGTCTTGCGCAACTTCCTGCATTTCGTTCAATCTTTCGATGCCTAAGTTCAAAAGTATATTATTGGAATGGTGTCTCTTATTCATTTTGCAAAAGTACTTAAAAAAAGTGGTCAGTGCTTCCTTTTTAATTTTCAGACCTTATTTTTATAAATAGGATCGTTACAATTACCCCTAAAAAATATTACTTTTGGCTTAGACCATAAAAAAACTAGATATGAGATTCTTTACTGTTGCGTTCCTACTGTTTTCATTAGCAAATTTTGCTCAAAAAAATACTAAGTACAGTACTTTTTTTGAAAAAGGAAACGGAAATCAAACGGCAACTTATAAAGAAACTATCGATTATTATACCTTATTAGCTAATGATTTCTCCTCCATCAAAATACTAGAAATGGGCGCAACTGATAGTAGCGAGCCCTTGCATCTCATCACTTATAACCCTGAAAATTCTTTTAACTTTACTGAAATTCAAAAAAACAAGGCTATTCTTTTGATAAATAATGGTATCCACGCCGGAGAGCCAGATGGGATTGATGCCACGATGCAACTATTTAGAGATTTAGCCCTCGGCAAAATAAAGGTTCCAAAAAATACGATTATATCGACCATTCCTATTTACAATATCGGGGGTGCCTTGAATAGAAATTCGACTACAAGAGCGAATCAAGACGGACCAGAAACATATGGTTTTAGAGGTAACGGAAGAAATTATGATTTGAATCGAGATTTTATTAAGTCCGACACGAGAAACACCAAAAGTTTTGTAGCACTCTTTCACAAACTCAACCCCGATGTTTTTATAGACAACCATGTAAGCAACGGTGCGGACTATCAATACAAACTAACGTATATTATGACACAACAAAACCAACTAGGCACTGTTTTAGGTACCTATCTGGACACTGAAATGATGCCTTCGATTGTTCTTGATTTACAGAAAAAACATATTGAAACTACGCCTTATGTAAATGCTTTTAGCGAAACGCCAGACAATGGATTTATGCAGTTCTTTGATAGTCCAAGATATTCAACAGGCTACACTTCTTTATTTAATACCATCGGATTTGTTGTTGAAACACACATGCTGAAAAAGTACGCTGATCGGGTAAAAGCAACATACGAATACATGCGCTCCACAATTAATTTTATGGATGCAAATTACCAGAAAATCAAACAAATGCGTCTGCAAAATGAAAAACAGTATGCGCCTAAAAATACCTATCCCATTAAATGGGAAATTGACACCGCTAAAGTCTCCAAATTTTCATTTCTAGGTTTTGAAGCAGGGTATAAAAAAAGTGAAGTTACTACAGGTAATCGGTTGTATTATGACCGGTCTAGACCCTACAAGAAAGACATTCGCTATCTTAAAGAGTATAAGTCCGTTAAAGAAATTACCATACCTAAAGCGTATATTATTCCAAGAGCGTTTTGGAATATTATGGATTTATTAAAAAGTAACGAAATCACATTTACGCGGTTAGCAAAAGATACTTTAATTGAAGTCGAGAGCTATAAAATTGCGGATTACAAGACCTCAAGTGCCCCTTATGAAGGACACTATATCCATAGAGACACTAAACTGGTGTCTAAGACGGAAAAGCTCGCGTTCGCCAAAGGGGATTATGTTGTCGAAACAAGACAAAAAGGAGTTAAATATCTTTTAGAAACTTTAGAACCCGAAGGAATCGACTCTTTTTTCAATTGGAATTTTTTCGATACTATGCTACAGCAGAAAGAAGGGTACTCAAGCTATGTTTTTGAGGATACTGCAGCCCAGATATTGCAAGACAACCCAAAACTTAAAGAAGCATTGCAACAGAAAAAGATAGCGGACCCCATTTTTTCCAAAAGTCCTGAAGCGCAATTAGAATGGATTTACAAACACTCTGTCTACTATGAAAAAGCACATTTGCAATATCCAATCTATCGTATTTTATAAAATAAAAAAACTCCTATTCCAGGAGTTTTTCTTCTTCAAACAATAATTTAATATTTTCGTATGAATTTTTTAAGGCTTCCGGAATTTCTTCAGGCTTCAGCCAAGCTACTTTTTCAATGCCCTCGTCTAACTGACCTTGAAGCGCGCCCTCAAAATTAGACTCCATTTCGAACCAATGGGTAATTTTAAGCTTGTACTTCCCGTTACGCTTAAATATATGATAGGTCTTTTGGAGTTTTTTTGTCACTCGTAATTGATTTACGCCAGTTTCTTCTTCCACCTCACGCATTGCGGTGTCCTCAATTTCCTCTCCTTTTTCGATTCCGCCCTTAGGTAAATCCCATTTTCCGTTCCTGAAAATAAATAATACCTCACCCTTTTTATTATGAACAAAGCCTCCTCCTGCTTTACAAACAGGAATTTTAGCTTTCAAAGTCTTCATAATTTCCTTCTCATCGGGATGATAGAGATAAGCTTTTTGAATTTTATTTTGAAATATTTTTATGATAAGTTGCTCAATGTCTATACTTTCCAGTAAGAACAATTGGAAATCTGTTTCTTTTGAAATTTTATTTGTCAAAAAAAGTGGTTTGTCGTTAACAAAAACTTTATACATTTGTAATATGATTTTTAATAAAGATACTGCCGAAAAAACAGCCGAACTGCTTTTGCAAATAAATGCAATTAAATTGAATCCAGGAAATCCTTTTACATGGGCTTCTGGATGGAAATCACCTATTTATTGTGATAACAGGCTAATACTCTCATTTCCAACAATAAGAAATTATGTGCGAGATGAGTTTTCTAAACACATTGAGAACCAATTTGGAAAGCCAGATGTTATTGCCGGTGTTGCGACTGGAGCGATAGGAATTGGAATACTAGTTGCTGAAAGTTTAGGAGTACCATTTGTATATGTTCGCCCAGAAGCCAAAAAACACGGTCGTCAAAACCAAGTGGAAGGATTCTTGCAAAAGGGCCAAAATGTAGTCGTTGTTGAAGATTTGATCAGTACGGGTAATAGTAGTTTGTTAGCTGTTGAGGCTTTGCGTGCTGCCGGTGCAAATATAAAAGGAATGGCTGCCATATTTACTTATGGATTTGATGTAGCTGAACAAAACTTTAAGAATGCCAATATCAACTTATACACTTTAAGCAATTATCAAAACTTGTTAAACTTGGCTGTTGCTAAAAGTTACATTACTGAAAAAGAAGAACAGACCTTGAGAGAATGGAGCGTGAATCCTTCTACTTGGGATATAAAATAAAAAAAACAAATTTAAAAGATGAACTTAGAGAGTACAAAAGTTACCGTTCAAAAATCAGCGCAAGAATTATTTGACTTATTAACCGATGTGAAAAGCTATGAAAAATTAATGCCCGACAGCATCGCTAAGTTTGAGATAATCGGTGAAGATGCTTTTATTTTTGGATTAAAAGGCATGCCGGAAATCAAATTAAAAATGAAAGACAAAGTTGCCCCAAGCAAAGTGGTACTTGGAGCTGCAAGTGAAAAACTCCCATTCACATTGATAGCAAACATTGATACAATCTCAGCTAACTCATGTGATGTACAGCTTGACTTTGAAGGAGAATTCAATCCTATGATGGCCATGATGATAAAAGGGCCAATAGGTAAATTTATTGAAGCCTTAGCAACAAATATGACTAAATTATAAAAGTTCACATTACCCTACAAATAGAGCCTTTTAGTTCATACTAAAAGGCTTTTTGTTTTCAAGCCCAATGAAAGCATACGCCCTCGAACTAATAAAGCATTTGGATTTCCTTTACATTATATTCAGAAATACTATCATTTTCTAAAAGTACGCGCAACTTTCCGTATGCTGAAACACCTTGAATAATCCCCATAAAATTTTGATCAAAATTGTCTTTAAAAGCCATTGGAACCCCCCTTTTAAAAAGTTTACCTGTATATTGCGACCTTAAATAATCCGATTGTTGCTGTACTAAATCAATACTTAATTTCATTTGGTCAATAATCGTACAAAGTAATTGTTCTTTGTTAAATTCAACACCGCAAATCACGGCTAATGACGACGCTTTAGGTAAATTATCAAAATTTGTTTGATTAATATTTAACCCCAGACCCACGACCGAAGAAATAGCACCGTCACTTTTGAGACTATTTTCTATCAAAATACCACCTATTTTTAAATTAGATGACATAATGTCATTTGGCCATTTAATACTTAAATTAGGAATATTATATATTTCTAACGTCGCAACAACCGCAACTGCAATCGCAATATTGAGGTTATAAATTTGATTTATGTTTAACGACGAATCCTTAATAAATACACTCACTATTAGATTCTTACCCTCCTCAGCCTCCCAGACGGACCCCATCTGCCCCTTTCCTTTGGTTTGTTTTTCAGCAATTACGACGGTAAAGTTATCGAGTTCCTGCTTGTGTGACAATCCCTTAAGAAACTCATTTGTTGAATCTATGGCACCGAGTTTGATTAGTTTCATAAGTAATTATTTCTCCAACGGAATTTAATATTATGTTAAGAACCAAAAATAATGACAAAAAATGGTAACTTTACAAACTTATATAAAAATAATTCATGACAAAAAAGACTATAAATAATGATGACCTATTGGCTAACATTATCAAGGGAATCGAAGAAGTAAAAGGGAATGACATAAATATTCTCGATTTGAGAGATATTGACACCTCAGTTTGCGACTATTTTGTAATCTGTAACGGAAATTCGAACACACAGGTTAACGCAATTGTTAATTCCATTCAAAAAACTGTTTCAAAAGAGTTAAAAGATAAGCCTTGGCATGTTGAGGGATCAGACAATGCGGAATGGGTACTTATGGATTATGTTAACGTGGTAGTTCACGTTTTCCAAACACAAATACGCGAATATTACAATATCGAAAATTTGTGGGGAGATGCAAAAATCACTGCAATAGCAAACAAATACTAAAAAAAGAAAAAAGAAGAATGGCTAAAGATAACAACCCTACGCCTAACAAATTTAAAGTAAGCCCTTGGCTAGTTTATACCGCTATACTGCTTATCTTTTTGTTTATTAGTTTCATAACTGGCAGCTCCAGTTTACAAGAACCATCAAGCATCACCTCCTCTAAATTTAATGAACTTTTAGACAAAGGTGCAATTGAAAAAGTAATTGTTTATAATAAATCAGAGGCGGAGGTTTTTCTTACTGCAAACGCTTTAAAATTAAATGAAAACAAAAAAGTTGCAAAAGATATATTTGATGGTCCTAACAAGGGACCACATTACACTTTCATAATAGGTAATGACCAAATATTACAAAACAAATTAGAAAGTGCAGTTAGTGAAGGTAAATTACAAGACTTCAATTTTTTATCTAAAAGCAATTGGTCTGATATCTTCATCAGTTTGCTGCCGATAATAATTATTATTGGTGTTTGGATTTTTATAATGAGAAAAATGTCAGGCGGAGGCGGAGGCGGAAGCGGACAGATATTCAACATTGGAAAATCAAAAGCAAAACTTTTTGATGAAAAAACAGATGTAAAAACCACATTTAAAGATGTCGCTGGACTCGAAGGAGCAAAAGAAGAAATACAAGAAATTGTCGAGTTTCTGAAAAACCCAGAAAAATATACCAATCTTGGTGGTAAAATTCCAAAAGGAGCTTTACTTGTGGGGCCTCCTGGGACAGGAAAGACTCTACTAGCGAAAGCAGTTGCAGGTGAAGCACAAGTGCCATTTTTCTCTCTATCTGGATCTGATTTTGTTGAAATGTTTGTAGGTGTCGGTGCATCACGGGTACGTGATTTGTTCAAACAAGCGAAAGAAAAGTCGCCAGCCATTATTTTCATCGATGAAATTGATGCCGTAGGTAGAGCAAGAGGTAAAAGTAATATGTCAGGTGGTAACGACGAAAGAGAAAATACACTAAATCAATTACTTACAGAAATGGACGGTTTCGGTACTAATTCAAATGTAATTGTATTAGCAGCAACTAACAGAGCAGACGTTCTTGATAAAGCATTGATGCGTGCTGGCCGTTTTGACAGACAGATCTTTGTTGACTTACCAGACATTCGTGAACGTGCTGAAATATTTAAAGTACATCTTGCACCATTGAAAAAAGTGGAAGGTCTCGATACCGAGTTCTTAGCTAAACAAACCCCGGGCTTTTCTGGAGCTGATATTGCCAACGTTTGTAACGAAGCGGCATTAATTGCTGCCAGATACAACAAAACGGCAGTTGACAAACAAGACTTCCTTGACGCCGTCGATAGAATCGTTGGTGGTTTAGAGAAAAAAAATAAAATTGTAACTCCGGGAGAAAAGAAAGCAATCGCCATCCATGAAGCAGGACACGCAACTGTAAGTTGGATGTTAGAGCACGCAGCACCTCTTATAAAAGTAACTATTGTTCCTAGAGGACAAAGTCTTGGGGCAGCTTGGTATTTACCAGAGGAGCGTTTAATAGTTCGTGCTGACCAAATGTTAGACGAAATGTGCGCCACTATGGGAGGAAGGGCAGCTGAGCAAGTTACTTTTGGTAGAATTTCTACAGGTGCATTAAGCGATTTAGAGAAGGTAACAAAGCAAGCTCGTGCAATGGTAACTGTGTATGGCCTGAATGATAAAATCGGAAATGTGACGTATTATGATTCAACTGGGCAAAGCGAATATAATTTTGCTAAACCCTATTCTGAAGAAACTGCAAAAATCATTGATACCGAGATTTCGTTACTAATCGAAGGGCAATACCAAAGAGCTATTGACATCTTAGAAGTGAACAAAGATAAATTGAATCAACTGGCAGATATACTTATTGAGAAAGAAGTTATCTTTAAAGACGATTTAGAAACTATTTTCGGAAAAAGAACATTTGACAAGAATCTTGAAGAAATAGTATCTTAATACAGATAGATAATTTAATTATTTTTAAAATCTTAATTCAAAAACTACTTTTGAATTAAGATTTTTTTATCTTTGAACAATTTCCAACTAATATCTAAAGCGCCTAAACAAAATATGAGTCTTTTCAGAAAAATTTTTGGTTCTAGTCTTTCATCATCAGATGAAAAAAAAGAGCAAGATAACAGTAGTTTTCTTCCTGACTCGACCAATATGTCTATCGATGAACAATTCATTTATAATTTCAAAAAAAATGGTGGTAAATTTTTATACTGTGAAAATTTAGAAGAAATTAAAGAACAATTCGAAAACATTCTTCAAGAAAATGACTGGTATGAAAGTAACGTGCTATGTTATGAACCAAAACTTTTCGATATACTCAAAGAAAATAAACTTAGTTACGAAAAATCACAAAGTTCTAAGTTCCTTTTTTCCAATTGTGAAAATCTAATCGCAGAGGAAGGCTCCATCTTGTTTTGTTCAAAACAAATAAAGCAAAACAAGCCTAATGAGCTACCTATTAATATTGTCGTTTTTGCAACTACATCTCAAATTCTCGCTATAAAAAGCGACGGGTTAAGTGCCATAAAAAAGAAATACGAAGGAGATATCCCAACGAATATTACAGCTATAAAATATTTTGAAAAAGCAAAAGAAGAAGACTTTACCCAATATGGTAGTGCCGCAAAAAATCTTTATTTGTTGCTTTTAGAAGATCTTTAAAATGAATGAAACCCTTAAGAGATCTATTTCCGGAGCCGTATATGTTATTTTATTAATAGCTTGCATCCTATTTTCAACAGAAAGTTTTTTCATTCTGTTTGGCGTATTTCTCCTTATCGCTACGGTCGAGTTTTGTAACTTGATACATCTCAATAAAACTATTCCTTTCCTGCTTGCGGCAGCAACTTACATTCTCTTTTATCAGATAACGATTGCTACAAACGGATTTCTTTACCAGTTAAGATTTAACAATACATTCGATATGATTGTGCTTGTTTTTACACTAATTGTGTTCCTAAAATGCATTCACTTTCTTTTTGATAATAAAACTGACAAAATTGATTCGTTTTCAAAATACATCTATCTGATAGGCTACGTTATACTACCGTTTGTTATTATGACAAAAATTCCCTTTGGAATAAATGGCTATAACCCTAAAATTCTTATCAGTATCTTTATATTAATATGGACAAATGATAGCTTTGCCTACATAGTAGGAAAGTCTATTGGAAAAACAAAATTGTTCGCGCGTATATCACCAAAGAAAACCATAGAAGGTTTTATAGGAGGAGTCGTATTTTGCGTTAGTGCTAGCTATTTAATTTCAAAATATTACATCGAAATTGCCGAGGGCAAAATGTTTATTTGGATTATTATTGCCTTAATTGTAGGTGTTTTTGGTACTACCGGTGATTTAATTGAATCTAAATTCAAACGTTTTGCTGGAGTGAAAGATAGCGGAAAAATAATGCCGGGCCATGGTGGCGTGCTAGATCGACTAGATAGTGTTATATTTGTAGCACCAATTGTATTTTTATTTTATCAAATTTTAAATTATGTTTCATAAAGAAGGAACCAAGACTATTATACTCGGTATGATTTTTACAGCCGCAGTATTATTATTATCTGACTATTTTATTAACACCATGTGGCTACAGAAGCTACTTCAAATTGGTGCTTTTTTGATATTAATAATCATCTTACAATTTTTCAGAAATCCTAAGAGAAGTTTTACAATCAATGAATCCGAAATACTATCACCAGTTGATGGTAAAGTAGTTGTCATAGAAGAAGTGTACGAAGGTGAATATTACAAAGATAAACGTTTGCAGATCTCTATATTTATGTCCCCTATTAATGTACATGTAACCCGTTATGCTATAAGTGGAATTGTAAAATTCAGCAAATACCATCCTGGTAAATTTTTGGTAGCATGGCATCCGAAAGCTAGTGAAGAAAACGAACGCACAACCATAGTGATCGAAAACAATACGTTTGGATCTATTTTATACCGCCAAGTTGCCGGTGCACTAGCCCGAAGAATTGTCAATTATGCTGAAGAAGGCATGCAGGTTGTCCAAGGTAGTGATGCGGGTTTCATTAAATTTGGTTCAAGGGTCGATCTATTTTTACCGATTGGAACTCCAATCAACGTTGTGCTTAATCAAAAAGCAGTCGGCGGGAAAACGATTATTGCTACAAAAGCATAATGATTGAAAAAGAATTAGACATTAAGTTTCAGGAAGCTGTTACGATCGCTTCTCTGATGACCCAAGCTTCTTTGCCCCAAGATGTCCAGCTACGTTTATATGCCTGCTACAAACAGGCTACTTTTTGTACTTTAGAACCAAGACAAACACTAACTTATCATTTACGGGATGCTTTTAAAACAAATGCTTGGATGCAAATTAGTCATCTAACCGCTGACGAAGCAAAAGAGCAATACATAGAAATAATTAATTCCCTCTTGAAAAAATAATACCGGTAATGAAAAAAGTATCTATTGTAATATCGTCTTTACTGTTGCTTAGCTTTGTAGTCTCCTGCAACAACAAAAAACTAACTGAAGTCGTAGAGGTTCCATTACCAACTGCCCAAGAAAAAGTAACTATCGGATTTCCTGAAGATGTAAAGGCAAATAAGGGTTCGTTTCAACTAGAAAAGCTACCCTATCGATATGATGCATTAGCACCAACAGTATCTCCTTTGACTTTAGAAATGCATTATTCCAAGCACTACCTTACCTACACCAACAATCTTAATAATGCCATTGCCGGAACTGAATATGAAAATCAATCCATCGAAAACATTTTATCAAAATTAGATCTGAATAATAGTGATTTGAGAAATAATGCTGGAGGATATTATAACCATTCTCTGTATTGGAAATCTATGGCTCCAAACACCGGAGGTAAACCGGTAGACACTTTGGCGGCTGCGATAGAAAAAGATTTTGGATCGTATGAAAACTTTGTCACTACTTTTAAAAGTGAAGCAACTAAACAGTTTGGTTCTGCTTGGGTTTGGCTAGTCGTTGATAAATCAGGAAAACTACAAGTAACAAGCACACAAAATCAAGATAACCCCTTGATGGAAAATGCTCTTGTTCCGGGAACTCCAATTTTGGCTTTGGATTTATGGGAACATGCCTACTATCTTGGTTATCAATACCGAAGAAAAAATTATATAGATTCTTTTTTCAATGTAATCAATTGGCCCAAAGTAGGAGAGAATTATGAGGCTGCATTTAGAAAAAAATACTAAAAGTCAATTCTATATAAAAAAAGCTAATGTAGCCTAATGTAGTACCGCATTAGCCTTTTTTATTTTAGCTCGTTAACAACTTGCTACTACCAATTAACTAAAAGTGTTACAATTGGTAAATGAAAGACTCCGAA
>JBLIKD010000013.1:0-24163 GCA_047636275.1 Flavobacterium sp.
TTTTGAGATTGGCTATTTTGTTCAAATCGTAGAGAGAATTTATGCTACGACGAAACTTGGCTTATTATTTTCAGTTTAAAAAAGAGTAGGGCGATACCCGAATCGCAAGTATCAACTGCACTATCTACAGTAGGTGATCAGTTCTTAGGACTTATTTTTGGGCAAAATAAGTTTCTGAGGATGTTATTTTTTTTATTAAACGCAATCTGTTGAAAAAAACTAACGGTAACAATTTAATTTTAAAATGGTTATCATTAAAGTAGCTTTTTTTTAGAAAATTTCCATTCAAAAACTTGTTTCAAGCCCAACTTATTATCTATATTTGCAGCGCAGTAATGCGAAAGTAGCTCAGTTGGTAGAGCTCCAGCCTTCCAAGCTGGTTGTCGCGAGTTCGAGCCTCGTCTTTCGCTCTTTAAAGCCGAAACTTAAATGTTTCGGCTTTTTTATTACTTTTATTGAACTTTTTTTTAATTCAGATAGGATGAAAATAGGGTTTTAATAGCATCTAATTTTACGGAGTAAATTTTTTTTATTTTTTTTCTAAAAAAAACTTGTCTTGAAGAGTATTAGTTTGTATATTTGCAGCCTGCTAATGCGAAAGTAGCTCAGTTGGTAGAGCTCCAGCCTTCCAAGCTGGTTGTCGCGAGTTCGAGCCTCGTCTTTCGCTCTTTAATAAGCCTAACCTTTAAAAAGTTAGGCTTATTTTTTTTATAAATTTTACCGTCTTTATAGTACTCATGAGAAGCTTGTCGCTTCTCAAAGCTGAAACTTAATTGTTTTGGCTTTTTTATTTGATGTAACGGATATCAGTTCCGGTTTTAAGCTCTTCAGCGATTTGATTTTGTTTAAAAAGTCTGACTGAGAGCGTTCCTTTCACTATTATCTGGTCCCCATCTACTTTCAGCCAACTTCCTTCACGCAATCCTAAAACAGGAATGGTGTTGTAAGCATGAAACTCTTTTATGCGGGTGTCTCGGGTTTCGCCCATGTGTTTTGATTGCAGATCTGCGTCCAAAAAATGTGCATTAAGGTTGAAAGGAAGAATTCCTAATGTTTTAAAGCTTGGTGGATAAACAATAGGCATATCGTTAGTGGTTTGCATGCTTAGCCCGCAAATAACGCTTCCCGCGCTTGTACCTAAGTAGGGCGTTCCTTTTTTTATGCTTGCTGCAAGAGTATTCATAATGTTATTTTTGTATAATTGAGCAACCAGTACAAAGGTGTTGCCTCCTCCGGTAAAAATCCCTTCTGCGTTTTCAACGGCTGATACGGCATCATCAAATTCATGGATTCCTTTTACCGCTATGTTTATTTTGGCGAAAGCTGAAGCAGCTCGGGCTGTATATTCTTCATGTGAAATACCGCTAGGTCTTGCGTATGGAATAAATAGTACCGTCTTGCAGTGTTCAAAGTGGAGCTGTAAGGCGGGTAGTAGGTATTCTAAATAGTCACTTCCATGCACTGTAGAGGTGCTTGCGATGATAATATTTTTCATTTTTTTGTATTGTTTTATTTGGGTTAAAGATATAAAATCGGGTTGCTTCTCTTTACGTTTTTTATTAACTTTTTTTTACCAAGTTTGAATAATTAATTTTCAAGGAATTAAGATACTTTTACAACTTGACATAAATTTGGTGATAGAGATACGAATGGTAGTTGAGTTTAGGCTTCTTTTTATAATGTTTCTTACTACTGCAGCTTTGGCGCAGGGTTCAGCTTCCTCTGTATTTAAAGGAAAAGTAAATGCAGATGGGTTTAATGTCGACGGAATATATGTCATTAATTTAACTACAGAAAAAGCGGTAATAACTGATGCCGAAGGTTATTTTGGGATAAACGGAAGAGTAGGGGATACTTTGTTGCTGTCAGCGGTGCAATATAAAAACAGACGGCTTGTTTTGACTTCAGAAGGTTTTGAAAATCGACTTTTTTTTGTACAAATGGAGCCAACTATGAATCAATTAGATGAGGTTGTGATCAAACGTTACAGTAACATCAATGCGGTTTCCGTAGGGATCATATCGGCAAACCAAAAATCATACACACCAGCAGAAAGGAAGTTAAGGACTGCTGGTGATTTTAAGCCCATAATGCTGTTAGGATTAATCGCGGGTTCAATGCCTTTAGATCCATTGATTAATAAAATAAACGGAAGAACTAAACGACTTAAAAAAGAAGTGATTTTAGAAAAGAAGGAATTAAATATAAAATATTTGGGGGTGCTTTTTGAAGAAGACTATTTTGTGAAGTATTTGAAGATCCCTTCTGAATATGTTGAAGGGTTTAAATATTATGCCGTTGATAATGATAAATTCACACAGGTTTTAAATCAAAAGAATACAACGAAAACGGAGTTTTTGTTGGGAGAACTCGCAGTAAAATACAATGAAATTAGTATCCGTGAAAATAAATAGCACTTTTATCTTGTTTTTAATTTTGGCTTCTCAAATTATTTTGGGACAAACTGTGGGGTCTAAACGAGTTCATGGAAAAATAAATCTTGATTCAGTTGCCGTAGAAGGGGTAAATGTTGTAAATCTTATGACAAATAGCACGACCTCTTCTGATAAAGAGGGAGCGTTTTTTCTTTATGCAAAAGAAGGAGACGTTTTAGTTTTTTCAGCTGTTAATCTCGTAACTTTACAAAAGAGAGTAAATAGAAAAGATTTGTCGTCCGCTTTAGTCCAAATTGAAATGGCTTCTAAGGGTATTGACTTAAAAGAAGTTATTATTGATGAAAATACTCAGATTAGTGCAGAGAATTTAGGGATTATCTCTTACGGGCAAAAGAAATATTCACCTGCGGAACGCAAATTATATACCGCAAGTTCAGGTCTTTTAGATCCCGCCTTAAACTGGATTACAGGACGAAAGGCGATGTTGAAAAAAGAAGTTATTGTTGAATATAAAGAACAAATGTTAATCAAGTTAGACTATCTTTTTTTACCTGAATATTACACTCAAACATTAAAAATTCCTCAAGAACATATACGGGGCTTTCAATATTATTGTGTTGAAGATACCGATTTAGTCGGGTCTTTAAATTCTAGAAATAAAACATTGTCTCAATTTTTGATCATTATATTAGCCAAAAAATACAATAAAATTATAGTAAATGAAAAGTAAAATAGGAGTCTTAATATTGTGTTTGTTTTGTCAATTGTGCTTTGGTCAAATCGAATCCAGAAAAACATTCAAAGGTCAGGTAAGAAACGATTTGGCACCAGTAGAAAACGTAATTGTTTTTGATGCAAATTCAAAAGCGGGTGCAATTGTTAACGAATATGGGTTTTTTACAGTTTTGGCTAAAGTTAATGATACCCTAGTTTTTTCGAGTCTGACATTCAAATCCAAAAAGATTGTGCTGAAGGAAGAAGATTTTATTACGCCTCAATTTGTTGTCACATTAGAAGTGTTCACAAACGAATTAAAGGAAGTATTAATTGCGGCCAAAAAGGAGCTGAGTCCAATTCTAGGTGAATCACAGAAATATGTCGATTTGATGTACTTTGGCGATCAAAAGTCAGCACTGAAGAATACAACGATGCCGCGAGACGGTAGTATCGAATATGGAACGGACTTTGTCAGAATATACAAGGATGTACTAAAAATATTGAGAAAGAATAATCCTGAAAAAGTAGACTTTTATAAGGATACAACTTTCTCGGAGCTTGTTTTGAAAAGAATCAATTATTCTTTTTTCTCCAATACGTTGAATTTAAAAGACGACGAGATTAAGCTGTTTCTTGTTTTCTGTGAAAACGATAGTAAATCGAGGACATTAATGCAGCCTAGTGCTGAATTCCAGCTTATGGATTTTTTAATCACCAAAAATAAGGAATACAAAAAAATAACAACTTTTAAATAAATTTAGGAAACTACTTCTTTTATTTTAGAATTGAAGGCAAAGTACCGAACCCTGCAATTCAGAATGTAATAACTATAAGCACTCTTTTTTGAATAACAACTCCCAAGAAAATCATTGTTTTAATAACAGCACTTCCACGCAACTTATTGATTTTGTTGTTACAAAAAGGGAATAGTGCAAAAGAATCACTACTTTCGCAAAATGAAAAAAAGTATAGTTTATCTCTTTTGCGGTGTCTTTTTCTTGAGTTTAACCTCTTTTGGATTTCATAAATTTTATGTTGCGGTATATCAAATAAACTTTGCTCCAGAAAAAGAAATGCTACAAATCACTTCTAGGGTTTTTGCAGATGATGTGAATAAAGCATTAGAGAAGAAATACAGCAAGAAGCATTATATCGGTACAGCTAAAGAATCTCCTGAAGACCAAGTTTTGCTCAAAAAATATTTTGCGGAAAACTTAACTATAAAAATTGATGGACAATCCAAGTCGATGAATTTTTTAAGTAAAGAAATGGAAGGAGATATTCTTATTTGCTATTTAAGCGTAAAAGGCGTCTCTAAAGTAAAATCCCTAGAGGTTCATAACGCTATTTTAGTTGATTGGGAATCAGAACAACAAAACATCACTCACTTCACTATCTTGGGTACAAAACAGAGTTTTTTATTTACCGCATCCACTACTGAAACAATGTTAAAATTTTGATAAAGGAACCGATGCTTGTTTAAAAACAGTATTTTCACGCCCATTTATAACTTCGAATTCTATCTATGAAAAAAATCACATTATTTTTTATTCTTCCAGCAATTTTATTTGCTCAAGAAAAAGCAACAAAAGCAACGACCCAGCAATCAGGCAAGTATGACACTAACAAGTTTAGTCAGATGTACGATTTATTAGCGACACCGAACATGTTTCGAAATGCCGCTGGTGCTCCTGGTCCGGCTTATTATCAACAACAAGCAGATTATAAAATCGACATCGAGTTAGATGATAAAAAGGCTAAATTAAACGGTTCCGAAACAGTTACTTATTACAATAATTCCCCTGATAATTTAGATTATTTATGGGTTCAATTAGATCAAAATCAACAGGCTAAGGATTCTGAGTCTCCCTTGGCTGAAAGTGAAAGAATAACGCAAACTTTTCCGGCTTCTAATTTTACTGACAAATTTTTAAAGAAACCCTTAGATCGTGGTTTTAATATTGAGTTCGTAAAAGATTCAAAAGGAGCTCCGATGACTTACACCATCAATCACACCATGATGAGAATAGACTTGGCTTCTCCGATGAAACCAGGGACATCACTATCTTTTTCTGTAAAATGGTCGTACAACATTAATGATTACCAAAAAGAAGGCGGTCGTTCTGGATATGAATTTTTTGAAAAAGAAGGAAACAGATTGTATGTAATTGCACAATTTTATCCTAGAATGGCAGTTTATAATGATGTTGAAGGTTGGCAAAATATGCAGTTTTGGGGAAGCGGCGAATTCGCTTTGCCATTTGGAGATTTTGATGTTAGTATTACCGTTCCTGCAGATCACGTGATGGAAGCGACCGGAGAGTTGATGAACAGGAGTGAAGTGTTTACGCCGGCTCAAGTGAAAAGATACGAATTAGCACAGAAAACATTCGATAAACCTGTAGTAATTGTTACTCAGGCAGAAGCAGAAGCAGCTGAAAAAGGCTTTTCTACAAAGAAAAAAACATGGAAATTTAGCGCTAAAAACGTTAGAGATTTCGGTATCGCCACTTCTAGAAAATTCATTCTTGACGCTATGGCTGTTCAGTTGGGCACCAAAACTACGATGGCAGTTTCGCTTTATCCTAAAGAAGCAAATCCGCTTTGGGGAGAAACGTCAACTATAACTGTAGCGCATACATTAAAAAGTTATTCTGCACATACTTTTGATTATCCTTATCCGAAAGCAGTTTCGGTTTCTGCAGAAGATCAAGGCATGGAGTACCCTATGATTTGTTGGAATTTTGGTCGTCCTGATGAAAACGGGGTGACTAGTGAACAAGTTAAAAACGGAATGATGGGTGTTGTGATTCACGAAGTAGGTCATAACTTTTTCCCAATGATTGTAAATTCAGACGAGCGTCAGTGGACATGGATGGATGAAGGTTTAAACTCTTTTATGGAATTCATGGCAGAGGATGAGTTGGGGACTAATTTTCCTTCAAGACGTGGTCCCGCAAAGAACATTGTACCTTATATGAGTGGTGACCAAAAATTCTTGGAACCGATAATGTCAAATTCAGAGAGTATAATTCAGTTTGGTAATAACGCATACGGAAAACCTGCAACAGGATTGAATATTCTTAGAGAAGTAATCATGGGTAGAGAATTATTTGACTATGCTTTTAAGGTATATGCAAACCGTTGGAAATTCAAACATCCTACTCCGGAAGACTTTTTTAGAACAATGGAAGACGCCTCTGCAGTTGATCTTGACTGGTTTTTTAGAGGGTGGTTTTATTCTACTGATTTTGTTGATATCGGGATAACCGATGTAAAGCAATACTATGTTTCTGAAACGCCTACAAAAGAATTAAAAGACGTCAAGGTAAGAAAAGGTCGTTTTGGTGTAGATAAAGGACCGTTTGTTTATTTAGTTGCAGAAAATAACGAAGAGTTGAAAGCAAATCAAAAGAAACCTCTGAAGGTGGACGATGTAAAATTACTCTCCGATTATTTAAAGACACTTGGCATTGACGAAAAAGGAAGTTTTAAATCTCCTAAATTCTTCTATGAGGTTGAGTTTAATAAACCGGGTGGCATGATGATGCCGATACTAGTTGAAATTACATACGAAGATGGTACTGTTGAAAACTTCAAGTATCCAGCTCAAATCTGGAGAAAAAATAATGACACCGCTAAAAAAGTATATGCTACTGAGAAGGCAATCAAGAAAATTCAAATTGACCCTAAGTTAGAAACAGCAGATATCGATGTTACTAACAACACTTGGCCAAAAGAGATAGTGAAAAGTAAATTTGATTAAGGAATAAGCATAAAAAAAAAGACTCTTTTAGAGTCTTTTTTTTTATGAAAAATTTAAAAGTCAGGGATTCTAAATTTGGTATCTTTGTACCACTTAAAATTGATAATTATGTTTGGCATAGGAGGAGGAGAATTGGTTTTTATATTGTTTATTGTTCTAATGCTTTTTGGTTCAGATAAGGTGCCAGAAATGGCACGTGCCATGGGTAAGGCTATGGCGCAATTAAAACATGCGACTAATGACATAAAAAGTGAAATTCAAAAAGGGGTAGAGGCTAATGGTCTTGATTCAAAATCCTTATCAGATTTAACGGGTAGCTTTAATACCCAAGTAGATAAAGTTAAGGAAGATCTTATTGGTGATTCCATTACTCAAGCTAATAAAGTAAAAGAAGATATAGAGGAGATTACAGGACCCGTAAAGCGTAATAAATAATGCTCGATACAATTCTGTCTCTAGATACTGAATTACTCATTTTCTTAAATGGTTTAGGCTCAGAAAAGTTTGATAGTCTGTGGCTAATAGTCACGCAACAACTCTACTGGACTCCTTTTTTTCTTTTTCTATTGTTTTTTATTTATAAAAGATTGGGTGCAAAACAGACCTTGTATTTTATTTTAGCTATCGCTGTTTTAATCACATTTACGGATCAGATGACTAATGTATTCAAAAATGGATTTCAAAGATTGCGTCCTTGTAGTAATCCCGAAATCAATACAATAATTCGGGTAGTTCAAAGTCGTAGTTCCTTTAGTTTTTTCTCAGGTCACGCTTCAAATAGTATGGCGGTTGCCACATTTATGTATTGCGTTATGCATCGCCATTATAAATATGGATATTTATTATTCTTATGGCCACTAGTATTCGCTTATAGCAGGATTTACTTGGGCTTGCACTATCCAATTGATATTTTATCGGGATTTTTATTTGGAATATTTTCAGGATATGCAGTTTTTAAAATATATAAAACAGTCCAAAAAAAGTATTTTCCACTTTAGTTTTTACGAGTAACTCTAGTTGTTATTTATAATCTACAGCTTTGAAAAATATTTTTTAACAATAATAAAGGAGCTTCCCATGGTCGCTCTTTTTTGTTTAGAAAAATTAATTTTTTAATACTGCAGGATTTGTATTTCCATTTGGGTTAAAAAAGCATAAGCTACAGTACTCGACTTACTGTCAAGCCGTCTCTAATGGGTAACAAAACGGTTTCAATCCTGGGGTCATTTTTCAGTAAAGCGTTGTATTCCAATAGTATTTTTGTGCTTACGTCTTTCGGGTGTAACGGTTCTAACACTTTCCCACTCCACAATACATTATCAGAAAGGATAATTCCTCCTCTGTTCATTTTTGGAAGAATGATATTAAAATAATTAATATAGTTTTCTTTATCGGCATCAATAAAAACCAAATCAAATTTCATCTCTAGTGTTGGTATAATATCCACTGCTGCGCCTAAGTGTTGTATGATTTGCGTTCCCCAAGGCGATTTGTCAAAATGCTTTCTTTGGAAATCAACTAACTCCTCCTTAATATCGATGGTGTGTAGTATTCCGTTTTCTTGTATTCCTTCGCAAAGGCACAATGCGGAATAGCCCGTATACGTGCCGATCTCGAGAATGTTCACTGGACGAACCAATTTAGCTAGCATGCTCAAAACACGTCCCTGAAAATGTCCGCTTAACATACGGGGCAGTAAAATTTTTTGATAAGTTTCTTTATTTAAAGCAGCTAATAATGGAGGTTCTTTTTCAGAGTGTTGCTCGAGATAATCTTCTAACTCTTGGGAAATGAAGTGCATTTGTGTGGGTTTTTTCAATTTGGCGTAAAGTTATTAAATTATCAAAACAACAAATCAAGAAATTGTTATTAAATTTGCAGCATGCAAATTGAGAAAAAAGACATACGAGCAGTATCCAAAGATTTATTACGGGAATTTTTTGTGACACAAGGAGACAAAGCTTTTCGCGGGAATCAGGTGTACGAATGGTTGTGGAGCAAAGGCGCCCATAGTTTTGATGATATGACTAATATTTCGAAGGAAACGCGTACAATGTTAGAATGCAACTTTGTCATTAATCACATTAAAGTGGATACGATTCAACGTTCTGACGACGGAACGATAAAAAATGCAGTTCGTTTGCATGATGGTTTAGTGGTGGAGTCGGTTTTGATTCCGACCAATACTAGAACAACTGCCTGCGTTTCCAGCCAAGTGGGTTGTAGTTTAGATTGTAGTTTTTGTGCTACCGCACGATTGAAAAGAATGAGGAATTTAGAGCCAGGTGAGATTTATGATCAAGTATTGGCTATAGATAAGGAGAGCCGTCTCTATTACAACCACCCCTTATCAAACATTGTTTTTATGGGAATGGGAGAACCGCTAATGAATTATAATAATATGATGAAAGCAATCGAAATGATTACTTCATCAGAAGGTTTAGGAATGTCTCCAAAAAGAATTATGGTCTCCACATCAGGAGTACCAAAAATGATTAAAAAATTAGCAGATGACGATGTCAAAGTTAAGTTAGCTGTGTCATTGCATTCTGCTATCGATGAAATCCGTTCGCAAATCATGCCCTTCAGTAAAAACTTCCCTTTGGCTGACTTAAGGGAATCATTAGAATATTGGTACAGAAAAACAAAAAGTAAAATTTCCTACGAATATGTTGTTTGGAAAGACATTAATGACAACAAAGAGTCTATTGATGCATTAGTGAAATTCTGTAAATATGTTCCTTGCAAAGTGAACCTGATAGAATATAACCCTATCGATGATGGTGAATTTCAGCAAGCCTCTGAAGATGCTACTAATGCCTATATAAAAGCGTTGGAGTCAAATGGAATCGTGGTCAAAGTAAGACGAAGTCGTGGAAAAGATATTGATGCCGCTTGTGGGCAATTAGCGAATAAACAAGCATAGATTCATAAAAACAAATAATTAAGAGCTGAAATTAAAAAAGGGTTTGACTTTTTAGTCAAACCCTTTTTGTAAAAAAATTAGTCTTGTATTATTTGATTACGCCCATAATTTCTTCAGCAATCGGGTGCTCCGCTTCAAAAGTATAGCCCATTATTTTAGCCATTGTTTGCGCGAATTGATTTTGATACAATTGAGATTCTATTTTCATTTCTCCTTTAGCTTCAATTTTTGGCCCCATAGCTGCAAACCATATTGCTGAAGATCCTTCAAACTTATTTCCATGACTCGTCCATTCAGCTTTTACTTTATCACCACGACCATGATCAGTAGTGAAAACTAAAGCAGTTTTGTCTTTGTACTGAGGGTCATTTTGAACAAAATCCCAAATCTCTTTTATCCATGCATCGACTTGATGAGCTGCATCAAGATACGAACGATAAAAACCGGCATGTGCCCATTCATCAGTTTCTCCATAAGAGATATACAAAACACGTGGTTTATTAGTTTTCAATTCTTCTAATGCACCATAATGTGTGTAAACGTCTAGGCATTCTTCTTCGTGAAAAGGTTTGAAAGAATCGGCTAACATGGCATTAATTAGTTTTTGTTTCTCGGTTGGATTTTCACCACCTACTTTATCAAATGCTGATATTACAGGAAAACCGGCTCTTTTTTCATTTAAAATTTTGTCAAAAGCATCCCAAGCTCCAAAAGCAGCTACTTTCCCGTTTATTTTTGGCTGCTTGTTTAGGTATTCTAATATCGTTACATTAGGATTCTCAGGATAATGATTTGAATTGATTAATGTATCGGCGTAACCAGTCATGATTTCATTGTATCCGGGATAGCTGAACCAGTATGGGTTCGCGTTATTGACTTTGTTTCCGAGTGCTCTATTTCCGTAGATCTGTCCTTTTTTTGCAAGTACAGACCACATAAAAGGCATCAGTTTTTCTCTGCGTTCATCTACATCGATAGACCAATACTTTTTATAAATGTAGGTGCTGTCCGCTTGGTTAAATTTTTTGTCTCGCGCCAATGTTTCATCCATACCTTTAAAAGCTTCTTGCCATCTGAAACCGTCGGTCGTAATAATAATTATGTTTTCAGCTTGTTGTGCTTTTGAGGTAATGGCAGTGAAAAGTACTAGAATTAAAAATATTTTTTTCATGTTTTGGTTTTTATTGATTAAAAATTATCCCACCATATTTTTACGTTGATGTCATCGCTTCCCATTTTTTCTAAGGCTACAGTATTGTTTTCTGCATTAACGGATTGTTCTAGGCTTGGGTACATGATCCGTCTCGGTACTTTACCATTGTTTGTTGCTCCTGAACCTGCCTGAATAAAACTTGGTTTTCCAGTTCTTTTCCAGTCCAACCAAGATTCTATTCCTGTGTGGTATAATGCTAGCCATTTTTGTGTATATAAAACTTCATTGCTAGTATTGTATGGAGCAGTTTTAGTCAAATAATTTGCCGGCATAAGTACATTCCATTGTTTGAATGAAGCTTCTACAGCAATATCATAATAGGTTTTGGCAGATTCAGTTGCGATAAGATTGCGTTGGCTTGCCTCTGCTAATAGGAAGTTCAATTCACTATAAGTCATAAAGATGGAAGATATTTTTGTTTTAGTATAAAAATAATCTTCAGCTCTTCTAGAATAATTCGTTGGTTCTCCAATTTGATCTAATGCTAATCCTGGTTGAAGTCCTAAATGATTCGTTGTTCCTGAAATAGGATCAATCCATTCTTCTAGTCTTGGATCATTATTAGCTAATAATATGTTTACTAAATGTGTAGAAGGAACAACTATATTATAGCCATATAATCTATTAACCCCATCACTCATTGGTGAAATGTTAGGGTAACTTCCAGAGTACACATAATTTGCATTGTCTGTATTAGATTGGAATAAAGGATATGCTGCCGGTTTTGTAATGATCTCATTTAATTTGGTACTTACATTTACTTTATTAGAAATACGCATTAAAAGCCTTATATGTAATGAATTACATAATTTTTTCCATTTCATCATATCTCCAGCAAATAATAAGTCTCCTTGAACTTTTTTACTTGTATCGATTAAGGCATTTGCCTTATCTAAGTTTAATAAAAGTTGGGTGTAAATTTCTTCTTGAGAGTCATACTTAGGTTTCAAAATACCACTTTCTCCTTTTGAAGCCTCAGAATAGGGGGCGTAACCATAAGTATCCGTAATAAGGCTCATAGTATAGGTTTCAAGAACCAGACTTATGGCTTCATAGTTTTTATCATTTAGCGCTATTGCTTGTTTTTTAATGTCGGTGATGTCATTTAGCCATTTGTACATTCCCCAAAAACGATTGTCAGCACCCCAATTATAAACATCCAATTGGTTGTACTCATAGAAACCACCATATTGAGCAAGAATATCACCAAAATCATAGGAGTTGGTAACGTTGCTGTTGGCTATGTTAAAAATAACATTAGGAAGCAACTGCTTGGGTTGTGAAGCAGTTGGTTGATTTTTATTAGTATTGATTTCTTCAAACCCATCAGTACACGAAATACTAACAGTTAATAGAAGTAATAAGGATATGATTTTTTTCATGATTTTTTTTTTTTTAGAATGAAGCATTTAATTTGATCCCATAATTTCTGGAAGAAGGAAGTTGTAATACTTCAAATCCAGGTAATAAGGTACCGCCACTTATGGCTTGAGTTTCTGGGTCAATGTTTGGAACTTTTGTCCAAAGAGCTAAATTATTCCCTACTAAACCAATACTTATGTTCTGCATTTTGACTGCTTTAGTCCATTTGTCAGACAATCTGTAATTTAAACTTACTTCTCTTAGTTTTACATAAGAAGCGTCAAATGAATTGGCTTCAATATTGTCTCTACGAAAGGCATTATAGTAATACCAGTTTTCAGCAGTAATAGAAGTGGTGTTTGGGCTATATGTTCCATCAGTATTCTGTACAACTCCTTTACCTATAATACCCGTTTCTCTTCCTGGTAATGAAATTGCAAGTATTCCACTTTCCATCCCAATAGAATTGGTCATCGAATAGATTTTCCCACCGTGTCTTACGTCAAATAACGCATTAAGGTTAAAGTTTTTGTATTTTAAATTTGTGGCAAGACCCAACATCCAGTCTGGATTGTAATTTCCTATTTTCTTAATTTTAGTGTCTAAAATTGGTGAGCCGCTAGCGTTATATACGATTTGATTGTCTGGACTTTTTAAATAACCACGTCCGTATATATCTCCCATACGTTCTCCTACACGTGCCTCAATAGTACCACCATTGGGACCTTGAGCAATAATGTAATTATTAATTCCTTCTGTTAATTCTTTAACAGTACCTCGGTTTTGTGTAAAATTAGTGTTAAACGACCATTCAAAATCTTTTGTTCTGACAGGTATAAACCCTAGACCTATTTCGATTCCCTTATTTTGAATTTTACCCGCATTAATAACATTTGATCTGAATCCGCTAGCTTGAGAAATATCAAGACCAACAATTTGATTTTTAGAGTTGGTGATGTAATAACTCGCATCTAGTGTAATTCTTCTTTTAAAAAACTGTGCTTCAAATCCTACTTCATAAGAAGTGGCAATTTCTGGTTTTAAATTACTATTTAGAATAGAACTTGGATTTGTTAAGGTTCCTGCTAAGACTCCGTTATCATAAGTTTTGACTAATCGATATGGATCAGTATCATTACCTACAGAGGCTGCATTTAGTCGCACTTTTAAGAAATCAATATTTTTATTCATTTCAAATAATGAGGACGGAATGAAACTCAATGAAGCTGATGGATAGAAGTAAGAATTATTATTTGCCGGAAGTGTTGATGACCAGTCATTTCTTCCTGTTATGTCTAAATATAGATAATCTTTGTATCCTATATTGGCTAAAGTGTACATACTGTTTATGCGTTTCTTATAAAGATTTCGTGATTGAATAGGCATCACATTGATGTTCTGTAAATTGTAGATTCCAGGAATACTTATTCCCTGTCCTTCAACCTTACTTTCAGAGGTGTACTGGTTCATACTATTTGCTCCATAGGAGAATTTCACAGAAAAATTTCCAAAAGTATGATCGTAGGTCAATAACATATCAGCATTGTATTCTGTAAATGCAATAGTTTGTTCGCGGTACATCCCTTGGGTGTATCTAGAAGATCCAATAGGTCTTTTAGACCATCTAAAATCATTAGAGTTATCCATTCCTATTCTTGCCATGAATGAAAAGTTTTCATCGATTTCATATGTAGAAGCAATATTCCCGAAAAGACGTCCTTTTTTAAACGCGTTGCTGTTTTCGTTTGCGATTTTGAATGGATTGTCTCCCCAACCAAACATGCTATTTTGTTTGACATCTTTTATAATCCAATAGTCTTTCAGCCAGTTCAAATCTACGTTAGTATGGTTCCAAAGTAAATTATACATAATACCTTGACTTCCGTAACCCGTAACTGGAGTATTATCACTGGCGCTTTTCGTATAAGTAGCTACTGTAGCTAGTTTCCATTTGTCAGATATATTATAATTAAGGTTTAAGCTAAAGTTTTCTCTTTTTAAATTGGAATCAGGGACAATATCTTCATTAGTTGTTTTTCCATAACTTAACCTAAAATTGGTTTTGTCATCAGAACCAGATATCGAAACCGAATTAGATATTGAATTCCCTTTTCTAAAAAAATCATTTAGGTTGTATCTAAATTCGAAGGGTAATACTTGTCCTTGTCCTATTGAATAACCAGGACTTCCATTTTGTAATAAAGAAATACCGGAGTCAAAACGGGGTCCTAAGTTAGTATCTGCTCCTAAATCGTATGTTTGTTTTGAACCAGCACCATAAACACCTTGTATTTCAGGTAGTCTTAACGCTTCACTTGTCATAAATGAAGAGGAGATTGAAACACCTAATCCTTTGCTTTTCTTGCCTGATTTAGTTGTAATCACGATAACTCCATTTGCTGCTCTTGATCCGTATAGTGCAGAAGCTGCTGCTCCTTTCAATACGTTGACACTTTCAATGTTTTCTTGATTAATTTCTGAAGCTCCATTACCGTAATCGGTAGGTAAATCTGCTTGACTAGTTGGGCCACCTCCTACACCGTATACGCTATTATTGATAGGAATACCATCTACTATAAACAAGGGTCCATTATTGTTAATGTTCAAAGATTTGTCACCACGTATCGTTATTCTTGAAGAACTTGTGATTCCGTTACCAGAACCAGTAATTTGAACTCCTGATATTTTCCCTGTTAAATTGGAAACAAAGTTCGTTGAGTTCACTTTATTAATATCATCAGATTTTAATTCTTGTGAAGCATATCCGAGTGCACGTTTATCTCTTTTAATACCAAGAGCGGTTACGACCACTTCTCCCAAGGTTACTGAATTGTCGTTTAGTATTATATTTTTATTTTCTTCATCGTTAACTAAAACTTCTTTAGTTATAAATCCTATAAATGAATAGACTAGGATCTTTCCTCTTTCAGTTTTAATGTTGTAATTCCCATTTCCGTCTGTGACTGTTGCAGATTTAGTTCCTTTAATTAAAATAGTTGTTCCGGCAAGTGGGAAGCCTGAGGAATCTGTCACTTTTCCTGAAATTGATTTTGTTTGTGCACTCATTATATGCACGCAAAATACGAGTAAAAGATAGAGTAAAGTTTTTCTTGAAATCTTCATTTGTGTTTTTGTTTTGATTTTGTTGGGCAAACTTAAAACACCAATTTCTGCATTGGATTAAGATAAGTTTAACAAAACGTTTGTCATAATTAACAATAGGTTAACTGCGTAAATACTGTGATTAAGACTCTTTTTTAAGCTTACAATTATTTAATATAGATTGTATTAAAATTAATACTAAGGCTACATATGTTTGTTAAAAGGTGTAACTTTGTAGCCTCGATGAATGTTACTTCTCAAATAAAACAGCCAATCTTTAAAGAAATGGAACTTTTTGAAAAAAAGTTCTATGAATCTATGACTTCACAAGTGGCTTTGTTGAATAGAATCACGTATTACATCGTTAACCGGAAAGGCAAGCAAATGCGTCCTATGTTCGTTTTCTTAACGGCTAAAATGGTTTCTGCGGGAATTGTGAACGAAAGAACGTATCGTGGGGCCTGTGTGATTGAGCTAATTCATACTGCAACTTTAGTTCATGATGATGTAGTAGACGATAGTAATCGTAGAAGGGGGTTTTTCTCTATCAATGCGCTGTGGAAAAATAAAATTGCAGTGCTTGTTGGTGACTATTTATTATCAAAAGGATTGTTGCTTTCTATTGATAATGGTGATTTTGATTTATTGAAAATAATTTCAATCGCTGTACGTGAAATGAGCGAAGGTGAATTACTACAGATAGAAAAAGCGAGAAGGCTTGATATCACAGAAGATGTTTATTACGAGATCATTCGGAAGAAAACAGCAACACTTATTGCTGCTTGCTGTGCGCTTGGTGCAAAATCAGTTATTGAGGATGAGGTACAAGTAGAAAACATGAGAAAGTTTGGGGAACTCATTGGTATGGCATTTCAAATTAAAGATGATTTGTTTGATTATACAGAGGAAGCGATAGGGAAACCAACGGGTATTGATATCAAGGAACAGAAAATGACTTTGCCGTTAATACATGTTTTAAATACCTGTACTTCAAAAGAAAAATCGTGGTTAATCAATTCTATTAAAAACCATAATAAGGACAAGAGGCGTGTTAAAGAAGTGATTGCTTTTGTAAAAGACAATGATGGCTTGCTTTACGCCGAAAGTAAAATGGTCGAATTTCAGCAAGAAGCACTTTTATTATTAGAAAATTACATCCATTCAGACTTCAAAGAAGCCTTAATCTTGATGGTAAATTATGTTATTGAAAGAAAAAAATAAAATTAGTAATGTCTTAAAATGTTTTTTTTAGTTCTTATGAATAGGGAGAAAAATAGAAATTTTAGTACCTTCATTTTCTTTAGATAAAATAGATATAGTACCATCAGATTCTTTTATCATATGTTTAGTTATATAGAGTCCCAGTCCCAAACCTTGTTGTTCTGTTTTATCACGATTAAACTGCACTGTAGCATCGATTAAGTTTAGCTCTTCCTTTTTAAACCCAACGCCAGAATCAAATATATTAATCTGATAGTAATCTTCGCTATAAATAACTCCTTCAATAATTACTTTTTTATCTTGTGTTGAGAATTTTAATCCGTTATCTAATAGTTCAAATAAAATAAAAGTCAGATTATTTTTACTCACCGCTAACTCTGCAGTTCTTAATGTTGAAACAATCCTATTTTTTTGGTTTACATAATGCGATGAAATTTTATTTGAAACACTATTGAAAACATCTTTGATTTCTGAAGAACTATTGTTTACTGCGGCAAACTTGTTGTTTTTGATATCCTCAAAAAGAGCTATATTCTGCATTGTTCTATTTAAGCGTTCTATAGATGTTTTAATTCCCTCGTAAAAGAGAGCAATATCTTGTTTCTCTAAACTAATAATATCGTCCATCAATATATTAATGGAACCTAATATGCCATGTATAGGAGTATTGATTTCATGAGATAAAATTCTTTGATCTCCTTTATAAAAATTAGTGCTGTTTGTAAGTTTTTTGAATTTGTCTATCTTTAACCCGATCGTTCGTAGTAACTCCTTCGTTTTAAAAGGTTTGTTTAAAAAATCATCGGCACCCTCATCGAGACACTGGCGCATTAAATTATCTGCTGTTTTTGCAGTCAAAAAGAGGAAAGGGATAGTGCTTAGGAATTTATCACGATACATAATTTTTTGAAACTGCTGTCCGTCCATTACGGGCATCATAATATCGCATATAATTAAGTCAGGCGTCCACTTCTTTAGAACATCAAGCGCTTCTTGTCCATTGTTAGCTGTTTTTGTGTCATAATTAGTAATTGTAAGTAATTCTTCTATCGTTTCTCTAATATTTAACTCATCATCAACAATGAGTATTTTTCTTTTGTTCATATGAAAAGTATATGGTAGATGCTAGTGTGATATTTATATTTGTTCCAGCTTTAATAGCCTTTGGCGATTTTTAATAAATTGCTTTATAATAGGAAGATTCAATCTAGATCTAACTACTGTTTCTGTTTTTAGCTCGAAAAAAATAAGGTTTTAATAAAATAATTTCTTTACTAGTGATTCCATTACAATCAGCGATCACTTCTCTGTTTAAATGAGGTGTTTTAGTGTAGGCGCTACTATCGTAACTAGTGTATTCAGCTGTATAATAAAGTGGTAAAGCACTTTTTATTATTTTGGTTTTTATAGTAAAATAAAACAATATTTTTAGTTTTTGATCTTAATAAGGAAGAATCGAAGTAAAAGGCTTCTTTGTCGCGCAGTAATTATGTGGATTATTATAAATATAAAACAAAGACTGATTCATTACGAATTTAGATTTATTTAAAAAATAAGTTAATATATCACGAAAATACACTAATAATACGTCATGAACGTATTTAGTAGCATTAACTGCATATAATGTACTGTTATTTTAAAATTTTTATTACTAATTTCACTGCGTGGAACAAGTAAAAAAACATATAGTTTTAATTGAAGACAATCTTGCTTTAGGAGAGTCTATTTTTGATCTATTAACGGTAAGTAACTTTAATGTTATGTGGCTTAAAAATGGCTATGATGCCATGTTTTATTTGAAAGCTAATTTACCAGATATTATTATAAGTGATTTAATGATGCCTGTAATGGGTGGTGAAGAATTGTTTTTAAAAATTAGAAAAAGTAATAAATTCAATACGATTCCTTTCGTAATCATTACCGCTAGTATTGATGATGAAACTAAGTTTAAGCAACTCGAGAATGGAGTCAATGATTATATTATTAAGCCATTCAAAAACAAGGAACTAGTGCTTAAAGTCAGGAATATTTTAAATTTAAAAGATCAAATAGAAAAGAAAAATAGTATTGATCCTTTTGCGAAGATCACCATAAAGTTATCTGAAAAAGATTTTTTAGTAGCTATTAATGCTATTTTATCTAAAAGCATAAAAAAAAATATAGCTATCGAAGAATTATCAAGCTTGCTTCATGTTAGTAAATCTACCTTAGATAAAAAAATTCGTAAGCGTACTAATAAAAGTATTAGCCAATATATAAGAGAGTTTAAATTAGATTATGCTCTCAAATTAATTTATTTAGGAGAAAAAAACACCCAGTTTTTAGTAGATGAGACAGGCTTTAATTCCATGTCTTATTTTTCTACGAGTTTTAAGAAATATGTAGGTATGACGCCTAGGGATTACATGAAATCTACGCGAAATTAGAATCATCTTTTTTAAATTGCCCGCATTTAATTTTAACTTATTGATAATAAAGGATGTTGAGCCGTGTTTCAAGCTGTAATATAGCAATTAGAAATGATTCGTTTCACAAAAAGCAAGTGCTGTTATGATGAAAAGTAGACTTTCAGAGGGATTTTGGACTAGCTTCGAAACAGCTATAAATTCATATAATATTAAAAGAATTAAACTTTTTTTATACTGTTGTCTTATCATTACCCTATTTGTTCTATAGTGGCAATTGCTCTTGTTGCTTAAAACTGGGTTCAAGCGGTTTTCTTTAAAGAGATATTTTTTTCGAATTTTAGTAAGCCGCTTTTTTTTTAATTCAGCTGTACTTTCAATTATCAATAAAATTAAAATGATTTACTTTACTCTTATTTTGTTGAAAAGTAGGTTTATTACTTGTCATACAGTTTACTAATTTTTTTTCGGGGGAAATAAAATTTAGTAATCACAGCAGATTTACTGAGCTGTTATGATTAGTAATTTTAATATTAATAGCTTTTTTAGGTACGAATCATAGTTTCACAATTCAATGAAAAAGGGCGTTTTATGTAGGTTTCGAATACTATTTTCTTTTAGATTACATAATGTAGTGGTTTAACCCCTTAATAGTTCGGAGTGATATTTTAAATTTCAAATAATACCTTTGAGATATGAAATACAAGAAATGTAGTTTAGAAGAAAAGCGATTTTCGATTGAAAAGATGTGGAAAGTATTGTTAATTGGTCAAAGAAGTCATGATCAATGATAAAGTCAGTCTATTTCAGACAAGAAACGAAGATTTGAGCTTATTATATAAAAAAGAGATGATTTATTTCGATTTAAAATAGCGATACTCAAGCCCAAGAATAGCAGTAGAATTAGCTTTTTTAGGCTATAACACATCAAGAAGTACTGTCGCTACATGCATGAATCAACTCAGTTTACTAAGTAAATTAAGTAAGAGGTTTAAGGTTACAACCAATTATAAGCATGAGTATTTAATTGTCCCCACTGTCTTGAACAAAGAATTTTCGGTTATAGAACCGTTAAAGGCTTGGGTCTCGGATATCACCTACGTTAGAGTAAAAGAAGGGTTTTTATATTTAACAACTGTTTTCGACGTCTATGATAAAAAAATAATAATAGAATGGAGTTTAAGTGATGGATGAGTGTAGAGCAAACTTTTTTGGCAGCGTGGAGAATGGTAATCAATAATCGAAGTATTGAAAGAGGATTGGTATTTCATTCTGACAGAGTTGTTCAATACGCAAGCAAGAAGTTTAGTAATGTGACTGATTCCTATTATATGGTTATAAGAAGCATGAGCAGAAAAGGGAATTATTGGGATAATACAGTTGCCGAGCACTTTTTTAAAACTTTGAAAACGGAACAGATTTATGGTAATAATATGATATCAAAAGAGCAAATGGAACTCGATATATACGAATTCATTGAAATCTGGGATAAGCATAAAATAGGACATTCCGCTTTAGATTACAAAACAATTGAAGAATTCTGGAGACAAAAAAATAATTTTAAAAATGTTGCTTAGCTAATACTGCAGGCTTTATTTGCATATTCATTGTTATACGTTCACTTAGCTAGATTGCTTCCTTACAACATAGTTCAGCTATACTTTGGGTAATCGCAGTATTGCTTTAGTCCCTTTTCCAAGTTGACTTTCCAACTCGATTGTACCGGAATTTTTTTCTATGAATGTTTTAACAATATAAAGGCCCAAACCTGTTCCAGTAATTCCTTCCGTATTACTTGCTCTATAGAAAGTATTAAATAGTTTTTGTTTATCTTCTTCTGGTATTCCAATGCCAAAATCAATTATTTCAACCTGGATTTCAGATTTATATGAAATTAGGTTCATTACTATATTTCTGCAATTTTCAGAATATTTAAAAGCATTGTGTAATAAGTTAAACAATGCGTACGCTATTAAATTTTTGTCAGCAAAAATTAAAAAGCTATTCCCATTAAAATGAAGATCTACTTTTTGACCTTTAATATTGTCACTGAAACTAGTTTCTACTATGGCAATAACTAGTGCTTTTAAGTCAAATTTAATAGGTTCGAAGGTAGTTTTACCGGAATCATCTTTTGATATTATTAAAACCGAGTTCATTAAATCAACTATTCGGTCAATTTCACTCGTAATTCTGTTTATTTGTTTTCTTAATTGTTTTTCGTTTTGAGAGTTATGACCTTCAAGATACATTTCTATTAATTCTGCACTTGTTCTAATTGTTGTCATCGGAGTTCTAAACTCATGGGAAATTGTAGAAACTAAATTAGTGCGTAATTCATTTAATTTACGTTCTTGTCTGAGTGTATTTTTAACAATCAAATCAGCTCTTTTTCTTTTGGAAATATCTCTTGAACTAGTTTGTACTTTTAGGGGAACTTCTTTATCAAAAATAATTTTGGCATCAGTTTCTAGCCAGATATAGATTCCTTCGGAATTTCTATAACGGTACTCAATTCGGATTGGTAAATAATTTACCAGTAAATTTGTAAAATCAGTCAGTATGCCTTCGATATCCTCTGGATGAGCAAAGTCCATGGGAGTTTTTCCAATCAGGTTTTCAGGGGTATATCCAACTACTGCTTTTATAGATGGAGATACGTACTTAAAAGTCATATCCAAATTATGTAAACAGACCAAGTGCATTGAATTGTCTGCTAGAAGGCGATACAGGTTTTCAGCTGTATTAAGTTTGATGTTTCTGTTTTTGTTATTTTCTTCTATTAGCAACTTGTTTTCTTGTTCAATTTTTTTTGTATCAGTAACATCTATAATTTTTATGATGAAGTATAAAACTTCATTATTTAAGTCCCTCACCGCAGAAACAAATAAGTTTGTCCATACAATTGTATTGTCTTTCTTGATATATCTTTTCTCGACTTTGTAAAAGCTTACTTCATTTGAAAGAAGTTTTTCTTCATTTAATCGATCTTCTTTTAAATCATCAGGATGAGTTATTTCTCTGTAATTTAATTTTTTCAACTCTTTCTTAGTATACCCTAATATGTTGCAAAATTGGTTGTTGACATTAGTATAATGACCGTCGAGACTGCCAAAGGCTATGCCAAGCGAAGAATGTTCAAAGGCGGCTTTGAATTTTGTTTCACCTTGGGTCAGTTTTTCTTGTAGGTTCTGTTCAACAGTTATATCGGTCTGCGCACCAATCATACGTATGGCTTTACCTAAGTTGTCACGTATGATGTAGGCTTTATATTTTATAAAAGCATAGGTGCCGTTTGATTTTAAAAAACGAAATTCATCATACCAAATAATTGCTTTGCTATTAAGTTCAGCTCTTACTTTAGCGATAACTCTTGGCAAGTCTTTAGGATGAACAAGCGTATTGAATTCTTTAATCTTTATACAATTATCTCGATTACTTAATTTATGTCCAAATAACTTGCTGTAATTATCTGAAATTATCAAACTATCGGCGTCTATTTGCCAATCCCAAATTACATCTGAAGTGGTCATGTTGAGATAGGTGTAGCGTTCATTGCTGATCTTTAATTTTTTCTCATTTTTTTTTTGTGTCGTGATGTCTTTAAAAGAACATATTACATAAAGGAGTTCGTTTTTATCTCCAAAAACGGGAATTGCATCAACCAACAACCAAATTAAATCATTTTTAATGGGACGGCGAATTCCCATTACTATATTATTTATTGATTTTTGTTTTTGTATGGCTTGAGGGACAGGTTGGTCTTCAAGAGTAAAGGTGGAACCATCTTCATGGATTACCTGCCAATCTTTGTCAAAAGATGTTTTCCCTAAAAGTTGATCTTTTGTAAGTCCTAACAGTTCGCAAGCAGCTTTATTATTTTCTATGATTTCTGATTCGGGGCCTTGAACTAAAATACCAACTGTGATGTTTTCGAGAATACTAGCTATAAGTTTTCGGTTTGTGAAAATTTCATTTTGGATTTTCTTAGTTTCAGTGACGTCTACACTGAAACCGATCATTATCTCTAAAGTGCCGTCTTCATTAAATACGGGTGTGAATTTTCTTTTGTGAAAACTTTCTTCACCGCTTGCATTACATAGTGTTTCTTCCCATGATAAGATCTCTTTACTTTGAATTGCTTTATTAAATTTAGTGCGTCTTTTAATAGCAAAATCATCTGTTCTATTCGTGTGTGCAGCATACTCAAAATCATCTTTACCGATAATATAGTCTCTGAGTTTTTTATTTTTAATAGCAACAGGATTTAAATAAAGATACTTGTGATTAGAGTCAAATACGGCAAAATCTGTTGGTAAGCTGTCTAATACGTTTTCGTAAAACTTCTTTTGCAGTTGTAGTTTTTGTTGGCTTTCGACAAACGCTGTAATGTCTGAACAATTTCCTATGTAACGCTTTTCGTTGTTTTTTTCTAGTAAAATAATAGTTGAAGAATGCCACACATAGTGTCCTTCTTGATGTAATACTCTATATATAATGTTTTTGTTGTCTTTTTCACCTAATTTAATTGTGCTTAAAAAGTCAAAGCACTTTTTTTGGTCTTCTGTATGCAGGAGGGAGGCAAAATTTTCACCAATCATTTCATCAGCTTCATGTCCGAGTGATGTTACTAATCTTTTAGAAACAGAAGCGATCGTACCTTGTAATGAGAGTTCAAAAATAATTTCGTTTGAATTTTCAATTAAAGATTGAAAATTCATGGTACTTTCCTTGAGTTTTGATTGCAAATCAGAATTCTTTAAACTCAAATTTAGTGTTGATTCTATCTGAGAAACACATTGTCTTATAATCTTTAACTCCTTTGTATTTAGTTTTTGATTTTTTGTATCTAAAAAACAAAGACTACCCCTAATTAATTTATTGGATGGATTTAGGGGAAAGCCTGCAAAAAACGTGAAAGGTTTTTTATTTCCATCTACGTGATAGTTGCAATTTTGATTAAGATCAGGAAAAATTAAAACTTCATTTTTACTTGTAAGTTCCTTAAAGTATTTGATTGTATTTGGTGTATTGAAATTGTCTAAACCTTTCTTA
>JBLIKD010000014.1:0-23350 GCA_047636275.1 Flavobacterium sp.
GTTTTTCAGAATTGTTTGACGCAGCAAAAGTTTGATTTTCTGCCCAATACTTTTGCCATTTGGCCTCTATTTCGTTCGGATTGTATTTCATTCCCTCTTTCTATTTTTATTTTAACGGAGTCATGCTGTCGCTAAAGCTCAAGTCATTCCCTCTTTCTATTTTTATTTTAACGGAGTCATGCTGTCGCTAAAGCTCAAGTCATTCCCTCTTTCTATTTTTATTTTAACGGAGTCATGCTATCGCTAAAGCTCAAGTCATTCCCTCTTTCTATTTTTATTTTAACGGAGTACTACTTTCGATAAAGAAAGTCGTTCTCTGTTGTATCGTTTTTTGGATTTCTACCTTCGTAACCTACACTCATTCGTTCAGGTTCAAAGGTGTATAAACTTTCTACCAATGAATTATAAAGCGGCAAATTTACGTTTATTGTACGAAAGTCAAAACTTTGGACGTTATTAACTTCAAATAAAGAAATTCTTTATTATTTTTACCCGATAATTAAAGTAAACTATGAGTTCTTCATTTGATAGGTTTCAAAAACGCAGGTTAATTTCCTCCTATTTTTCGGTTGTCCTAAGCGTATTCTTAGTACTATTTCTATTAGGAATGTTAGGGCTTTTTATTATTAATTCTAAAAAATTAGCAGACGATTTTAAAGAAAAAATTGCCATGACGGTGTTCTTTAAAAATGAAGCAAACGATAGTATTTTAAAAGCCTTTGGCGGAGAATTAAAAATTGCTCCCTATGCAAAGTCTACGGATTATGTAACTAAAGAAGAAGCAGCGAAACAACATACCGATATAATAGGAGAAGATTTCATGACGTTTTTGGGCGAAAACCCATTGCAAAACTCATATGATATCCATTTAAAAGCGGATTTTGTCGAAAAAGATTCTATCGCTGGAATTGAAAAAAAATTGCGAACAAACCCAATGGTGTCAGATATTGTTTATGATAAACAGTTAGTGAATTTAGTAAACGACAATATCAAAAAAGTGAGTACATGGATTTTAATAATTAGCGGATTCTTAGCGTTTATAGCTGTTCTGTTAATCAACAGTTCGTTGCGACTGTCGATTCACTCTAATAGGTTTATCATCAAAACCATGCAAATGGTGGGTGCAACAAAATCATTTATCAGAAAACCATTTGTGATGCGCAGCATAAAACTGGGAATGCTAGGTGCTATTTTAGCCATTATTGCATTGATTGGTGTGTTACTATACGTCGAGAACAGTTTTCCTGACTTAGGAATTCTTGATAATAAAATTCTTATTGCAGTTGTTTTATTAGCCGTTTTAGGAGTTGGTGTTTTGATTACTTGGTTAAGTACTCATTTTGCGACACAGAAATTCTTAAATTTGAGAACTGACGATTTGTATTAATTTTTATTTCAGAATTAAAAAAGTAAAATAGCATAAATGAAAGAACAAGGCCCACAACAAGATTTTCTTTTTGGAAAAATAAATTACACAATTCTACTGATTGGTATTGCAATAATTGCCCTCGGATTTATTTTAATGTCTGGCGGCGGAAGTGACGATCCTAATGTATATAGCGATGCTATTTTTAATTTTAGAAGAATTCGTCTCGCTCCAACAACCGTTTTAATTGGTTTTGGGGTAACCGTTTACGCCATATTAAAAAATCCAAATAAAATATAAATGACTACATTACAAGCTATTATTCTTGCTATTATTGAAGGAATTACTGAATTTCTGCCCGTTTCTTCTACTGGACATATGATTATCGCTTCTTCTTTTTTTGGGATTGCTAGTGATGATTTCACCAAACTCTTTACCATTGTAATCCAGCTAGGTGCTATTCTCTCGGTAGTTGTTTTATATTTCAAACGTTTCTTTCAGACTTGGGACTTTTATTTTAAATTATTTGTTGCTTTTATTCCTGCCGTAGTTTTAGGATTATTGTTCAGCGACTTGATAGATGAACTACTAGAGAGCCCTGTCACAGTTGCTGTTTCTCTTTTACTTGGTGGTATTGTTTTATTAAAAGTTGACCAGTGGTTTACTCATTCAGAGGACACTAAAATAACCTATCTGACAGCATTCAAAATAGGATTATACCAATGCCTAGCAATGGTTCCTGGAGTTTCTCGAAGTGGTGCGAGCATTGTGGGTGGAATGTCCCAAAAACTGACTCGTACATCAGCAGCTGAATTTTCATTTTTTCTTGCTGTTCCCACGATGTTTGGCGCAACGGCAAAAAAATGTTATGATTATTACAAAGACGGTTTTGTATTAACTCATGAACAAATCAATTTATTAATTATCGGTAATGTCATCGCTTTTATCGTGGCTCTTTTAGCCATTAAAAGTTTTATAGGATTTTTGAGTAAAAAAGGTTTTAAAGTTTTCGGGTATTATCGAATAGCTGCTGGAATCATTTTACTGATTATCCATTTTTTCATTCACCCCCTGACTATCATTTAATGACTGACGAAGACTACTTAGACGGACAAATTTTATTGATTGACAAGCCTTTGAATTGGACATCTTTTCAGGCTGTAAATAAATTAAAATATGCGCTGATTAACAAATTGGGGCTTCCTAAAAAATTTAAAATTGGTCATGCAGGAACTTTAGATCCTCTAGCTACAGGTTTACTTTTAGTTTGTACCGGAAAATTCACTAAACGGATAACGGAACTTCAAGGTCAGGCCAAAGAATACACTGGGACTTTTTTCATTGGAGCCACGACTCCTTCCTATGATTTAGAAACCGAAATAGACAAGACGTTTCCTACTTCACACATAGACGAGTCTTTAATCCGCGAAACCGTGAAACAATTTTTAGGTGAAATAGACCAGAAACCACCTATTTTTTCTGCTATAAAAAAGGAAGGCGTTAGGCTATATGAGCATGCACGCGCTGGAAAGACTGTAGAAATCGCTACCAGAAAAACCACCATTCATCAATTTGAAATCACCAGAATAGCACTTCCTGAAATTGATTTCAGAGTATTATGCAGCAAAGGAACTTATATTCGTTCTTTAGCTTTTGATTTTGGGCATGCTATGAACTCCGGATCTCACTTAACAGCTTTGCGCCGCACAAAAATTGGAGATTATGATGTGAAAGAAGCTGTAGATGTTGTTGTATTCGAAGATAATTTAGAATCTAAATAACCCTGTTTTGAAACTTTTAAAGACGCTATTATTCGCACTCTTTTTTTGCGGAAGTGTTTTTGCCCAAGATAAGCAACTCACTTATACCCAATTTGAAGTTACACTAGCCTTTACCGGAAATCCTAACAGCGGAGAAATTGATCAACGTACGAACATAAAAGAACCTTGGCTCATTCCAGACGGTATAGGAACAAAATTAGGTTATGGTCTCCGTTATAAAAAATGGATTGGATTAGGAATTCATAGCGGATTGAACTGGGATTGGTCTAACAAATTAGTTGTAGCCCCTATTTTTGCCAATTTTAGATTGAGTCCAAAAATAAATGATGAAACCAGAATTACACTCCAACTAGGGATTGGAAAAGCAATCGCACTAGGTCGGGGTAACTTAACCGGAGACTATCAAAAAATTAGTCTAGGTTTACAAAACGCCGATGATGTTTTACTTTTTATCGAACTAAACCATTATGCGTTTCCTATTAACAATCAGAGAGATTCAGGAAATATTAGTTTAGGAATTTCCTTAATCAGCTTCTAAGATACAGTTATTCTTCTTCCTTATCCAAGTCAAGCATCATATCAAGTACTTCACTTTGAGTAGACAATCCTTTATCGTAAAAATACCACAACTGCAAATCAGTTTTTACCGTTTCATCGATGGTACCCTGTTCTTTTTTATAATTATCAATTAAATCAGCGGCTCCTTTAGGCCTTGGTCCCCAATGCGCTAACGCCCCACCTGTTTCTTTATTAATAACAATAAGTTTTGGAATTGATTTAGCTTTATTAGTTAAAAACAAATTCATTAATTCTTCATTTTCATCACGCAAAACAATTTTCATATCTATTTTACCATCAGACTCAGAAACCATTTTATCAAAAATAGGAATTAATTGTGCCGCATCGCTGGACCACCCTTCAGAAATAACCATCCAAATGTATTCGTTTTTTAAGGACTTCAACAACTGGGCATTGTCAGGTGTTATTTTTAATGTCTTCTCTATGCGATTCATCCGCGTCTCATTTAAAAGACTGTAATTAGTCAACTCAGAGGACTGCTCGTTTCCTGTAGATTTTTCCTCTTTCAATAGGTCTATAACTAATTTCCTATATTCAGCATACGAATGACTATTAAACAACGCTTTTGCAATCGACCTTTTCATAATTTTATTTTGTTTAAGTGAAGTTAACAAAAATTAATTGTTTTAAAGAGAATAAAACTACTTTCAAACAAGCAAAAAGAGTAATTTTGACGCCAATAAAAAAGGAAAATGGATTTAAATTCAAAGTCAATTGGACTTGTCCTTTCCGGGGGAGGTTCAAAAGGTATAGCCCATGCAGGTGCAATTAAATTTTTAGAAGAGCAAAACATTCGCCCCACCAGAATTGCTGGAACAAGCGCAGGCGCAATAGTAGGCGCAATGTATTCCTGGGGAAAGAGTCCTGATGAGATTTTAGATTTTTTTAAGTCAGTCTATCTTTTTCAGTGGAGGCATTTCACTTTTAAAAAAGCAGGCTTAGTTGATTCTGAATCCTTTAGACTCTATTTTCAAGCTATCTTTGAAGACGCACTGATTGGAGAATTAAAAATTCCCACACAGATTACGGCAACAGATATGGTCAGGGGACGATTAAAAATATTTGAGGCAGAAACAAAAATTAGCGATGCCCTTTTAGCTTCTTCTGCTTTTCCCGGAATTATATCGCCTTATGAAATTAATGGTGAACCTTATAGTGATGGTGGAATTTTAAACCACTTCCCAACGGATATATTACAAGGCCAATGTGACAATATTATCGGTGTTTATGTCAGCCCTATTCAAAAAATAGAAGCTAAAGATTTAAATTCTATCAGAGCAGTAACTACCAGAGCTTTTGATATTCTTTCTGCCAACACCAATACGCAAAAATTCAATATCTGCGAATGGCTCATAGAACCTACTGAATTGAGTATGTACAGCACCTTCGAGATGAACAAAACAAAAATGGATATTATTTTTAAAATCGGTTATGAAGCGGCTAGAACCTCCTTTGAAAAACTTAATCTATAAAAATTAAACGATAGTATTTCAAAAAAAAGAATATCACTATATTTGCACCAAACAACTCAACATAGATATGAAATATAAAAGGATTCTTCTTAAATTAAGTGGTGAAGCTTTAATGGGCGACAGACAATACGGTATTGACCCGGTAAGACTAGCTGACTACGCCGAAGAAATCAAAAAGATTCACGATAAAGGAATTGAAATTGCCATTGTAATAGGCGGTGGAAATATCTTTAGAGGAGTTGCTGGAGCAAGTAACGGAATGGACCGCGTCCAAGGGGACTACATGGGAATGCTTGCTACAGTTATCAACGGAATGGCCTTGCAAGGTGCCTTAGAAGACAAAGGGATGCTTACCCGTTTACAAACCGCATTAAAAATAGAAGCAATCGCTGAACCATATATAAAAAGAAGAGCGGTACGTCACCTTGAAAAGGGCAGAATAGTAATTTTTGGAGCCGGAACCGGAAACCCTTATTTTACCACTGATACGGCAGCTGTTTTGCGTGGCGTGGAAATACATGCCGATGTGATTTTAAAAGGGACACGCGTCGACGGCGTTTACGATTCAGATCCTGAAAAAAATGCAGACGCTACAAAATTTGATTTCATTTCTTTTGATGACGTAATTAAAAAAGGATTGAACGTAATGGACTCCACTGCATTTACATTAAGTCAAGAAAATAAATTGCCTATCGTGATTTTCGATATGAACAAACAGGGTAATTTATTAAAAATCTGTGAAGGAGAAAATATAGGAACTGTAGTAAATATATAAGCCCCTAAATCTCAAAGGGGACTAAAAAAATTATAAGTTATGACTGAAGAAATAGAATTTATATTAGATAGTACTGAAGAGTCGATGATCGGTTCTATTGCCCACTTAGAAAAAGAATTCCTGAACATTCGCGCAGGAAAAGCATCTCCGGCGATGTTAGGAAGTGTTTTTGTGGATTATTATGGCTCAGCAACACCGCTTTCGCAAGTGGCGAAACTAAGTGTTCCTGATGCAAGAACCATCACACTTCAGCCATTTGAAAGAAATATGCTTCACCCCATCGAAAAGGCTATCATGGTGGCCAACATTGGTTTTAATCCAATGAACAACGGTGACCTAATCATTATTAGCGTTCCTCCGTTAACAGAAGAAAGGAGACGTGATCTTGGAAAACAAGCCAAAGTAGAAGCTGAAGATGCTAAAGTAGGAATCAGAAATGCTCGTAAAGATGCCAATACTGAAATCAAAAAACTAGAAAAAGACGGAACCTCTGAAGACACTTGTAAAAGTGCAGAAGAAGAAGTTCAGACCTTAACTAATAGTTATATCAGAAAAGTAGACGAGCTTCTTGTTCATAAAGACGCCGAAATCATGAAAGTATAACTTTAAATGAATTGAAATATAATCCGTCCCGTTTTAGTAGCGAGACGGATTTTCTTATTCTTGTTTCAGTCATAGCATGATATGATTGTTGTCGTTTTGTAATAAACCTTATTTATGAAGCATTTTTTTTTGCTATTTTACTTTTTTACTTTATCAATTCAAGCCCAATTTCAGGTAAACGGAATTGTGAAGGAATCATCAGCAAACAATCCGCTTGCTTTTGCCACAATCACCTCTGTTGACGGTTCCACCACCATCTCAGACGCAGATGGTAAATTTAGTCTTTTCTCAAAAAAAAGTATACCCTCTTTTGACGTTTCGTACGTGGGATATTCTAAAACTACGGTGCCCGTGCTACAAGGACGAAATTATTATACCGTTTTCCTTCTGCCTAAAAGAGATGACCTTAAAGAAGTTTTAATTTCAAATGAAAATCCTGCCTTAGCCATAATAAATAAGGTGATTAAAAATAAAAATAAGAATAATCCCAAATCAAAGCTAAAAACTTTTGAATTCAAATCCTATAATAAACTGATTGTTTCTGCTAATCCGGACTCGATAAAAGGAGCTATTGACTCGGTTTTTATTCAAAAATCCATTGGTAAAACCTTCTCCAAAATCGATTCCTCAGATTATAAATTTAAGGAGATTATAAGCAAGCAACATTTATTTCAAACAGAGAAAGTCTCACAATATCAATTTGGAAATCAGAAATTAAAAGAAACAATTTTAGGAACAAAGATGGCTGGTTTTAAACAACCTGTTTATGAGATTTTAGCTTTCAGCCTACAATCGTTTTCGGTTTATGATTCCAGCTACGAACTTTTTGAAACAAAGTACAATAGCCCCATTAACGCAGATGCTCCAAGAGATTATAATTATAAATTACTTGACACCATACCAATAAATGGCAGAATGTCTTATATGATTTATTTTAAAAATAAAAAGAAAAGTAGAGCTTCAGGACTGGAAGGCGTACTATATATAGATAAAACTAATTTTGCTGTTTCAAAGGCGATTATGCGAATAAAAGGAGTTCTTGACATCAGTGGCACTCATGAGTTTACATATATTCCTCACGAAGAAATTTGGTTCCCCATCCGCAAAACTTTTAAAATCGTAAAAGGAAAAAATGATGATGATATAAATTTTCTAGGAGGAACAATTCAATTTGATGGTGATGTTGAAAAAGATTTCCAAACTAGAAAAAAAACACCTTCAGATATTACTTATCTGCTATCGAAAACCGATAATTTCGATATCGATTATAACACTCCAATCAAAATTAAGCAAAGCTATATTTCTGTCGAAATAAAAGAGGATGCCATTAACAAACCAGAACATTTTTGGGATTCCTACAGGAGAGATAGTCTGGACATACGAAGCCAAAAAACCTATATAGTGTTGGATAGTATTGCTGTTAAAAGAAGAATAGCAAGTCGACTTCGTTTTGGCAGAAAAATAATTAATGGGTTTTTACCTTTGGGTTTCTTTGATATGGACTTACGCCAAATCATCAGCTATAATAACTACGAAGGGTTCAGATTGGGTTTTGGGGGCGTTACAAATGACAGGTTTTTAAAAAATTTCAGAATTGAAGGGTATTCCGCTTATGGCACAAAAGACGGGAATTTTAAATATAATATAGGACTGTCAACAAGGGTGAGTAAGTTTTCTGATTCTTGGATTGGCGCATCATATACCAACGATGTCAAGGAGATTGCCAATACTTTATATGACATCGAAAAAAAACCTTTTAAACTTTACGATCCGAGACCTATCAACATTAGCACTTTTTATAACTATGTGAGCTGGAAAGCCTATTTAAAAACGCAGATCATCCCTAAAACGGAAAGCATTTGGACACTAGATCGCTCCGAAATTATACCCAAATTCAACTATGTCTATAATTTAAATGGCAGATTATACTCCAATTACATCATGACAACGGCTATGGTTTCCCTGCAGTGGAATCCTTTCAGTGATTATATGCAAACACCGACCGGCAGAGTTGAAGTGGAGAAGGGATTTCCAAAATTCACTTTTCAGTTTACGCAATCGGCACCAAAAGTATTGGACAATGATTTTCAATTTAGCAAAATTGATTTTAAAACAGAGTTTGAAAAGAAATATTTAAATGGTCAAAAAACAAATTTACTTTTCGAAGCAGGTTATGCCATTGGTGATATTCCCTTAACCCATTTGTACAATACCTCCCCAAATAACATTACAAAAGAAACTATTGTTCAAAGAATAACCTTTTCAGGGAAAAATAGTTTTGAAACGATGTACTTCAACGAGTTTTTCTCAAGTGAGTTCGTGTATTTCCAATTTAAACATGGCTTCAACAGGGTGACTATTCTCAAAAAAGTGAAACCTTCCCTAGTATTAGTATCTAGAATGGCGTGGGGAAATTTACAAAAGCCAGAGCGGCAGGTAGGGTTAGATTACAAAACACTAAATGAGGGTTATTTTGAATCAGGAATAGAACTCAATCAAATTTTTAAAGGATTGGGGCTTAGTGCATTTTATCGTTATGGCCCCAATCAATTACCTACGCTTGAAAATAATATAGCAGTGAAACTGAGTTACGTTCTCAACCTAGGGCTCTAGTGGCTGGAAACAAATTTTAACCCCACTATAGAAGTAATTAAGGTCGTCAAAAAGAAAATTCTCCAAAAAGTGGCTGGTTCTTTAAATACGACGATACCCACTAAAACCGTTCCAACAGCTCCAATACCAGTCCAGACTGCATAAGCTGTACCAATAGGTAATTCTTGAGTTGCTTTATACAGCAGTAGCATACTGATACTTAGACAAAGTAAAAAACCCACCATCCAATAAGTAGATTCGATTCCTTTTGTTTCATGCGCCTTGCCCAAACAAGAAGCAAAACCTACCTCAAATAAACCTCCTATAATTAGTAAAATCCAGTTCATAGATTATGGTTTAATAATTAAAACAGACGGAACGCCAATCAGCCAATCGCTATCTGAGTCTAGTAATGATTTCCAACTTTCAAGACTAATGAGCATTAAGTCTTGTTTCTCCAAGAAAGGCAAACTCACCACCTTATCTGTTACTATTGCCAAATTATTAGGATGTATTTGCTCTAAAGAAGTCACTGCGCTTTGAATGACAAAATTATTCTTTGCATGTCCTTTTACGTCCAGAATAGTGATTTTTGAGTTGTTATTGTAAATTAATTTTTGCGCATAATCAATCAAAAAAGAATCATCTGATTTGAAAATTGGTATAAATACTTGATCTATATCCTGAAACTCTTTGTCTATCAAAATCCCTAGTGGCATTTTTGTTTTGGCTACGATTTGTCGGGTTCTTTCATCAAAAGGAGAGTTTTCAAACAAGCCTTCTTTTCCAGTAAATTTATCAATCAATCGATCTGGATTTATAATCCTTGTGGTAAACCCAATAACTTTACCAAGAATGGTCCCTTCAAAAATAGATTTCCCTAAGCCAACCAGCAACAAGTCGTAATCGCCTTGGTTTGCAACATCAGCAATCTCCGACTCGATATCAATTGTTGCCTTAAAAATGGTCTCAATTTCTATATTCAACAGCTCAGATTCTTCAAAAATAGGAAAAAATCTGTCTTTTTCTTTATCGTCCCTGTTAAAAGAGTGCAATTCATCACTAAGAGAAAGGTGCATCGCTGTAACGGTAGAGTTACTTTTTTGTTTTTTTGTCAAGCCATTTGCTAACCGCAATAGGGACTTTCCTTTCTCGTTGTTACCAAATGAAAATAGTATTCTGTACTTACTCTGATTCGTTATTTCTTCGGCATCAGGCACAACCTTACTTTTAAACAGATAATTAATTAAGTCTAAAGCCGGTCCTGTCATAAAAGTGGTAACCAGTGCCATAATAACCATCATGGTAAATACTTCAGGAGTCAGAACCTTAAGCTCCAATCCTATGTTTAATACAATCAGCTCCATTAAACCCCTTGTGTTCATCAAGGCTCCAATTGTCAAGCTGTCTTTCCAGTTCTGTCCAACAAATTTTGCGGCTAATGCACTTCCTAAGAACTTACCCACAACGGCAACCAAGATTATGGCTCCGGTAACTTTCCATAAATACGGATCATTGATAAGTCCGATTTCTGTTTTCAAACCTGTAAAGACAAAAAATAGAGGCAACAAAAGAATCACCGCCACATCTTCTACTTTTTCGATAAATATCATTCGGAATTTAGAAATATTCGGCATGATAGAACCCATCATAAATGCGCCAAAAAGGGCATGAATACCAATTACTTCTGTAGCATAAGAGGAAAGAATTAGAAGAAGAAAGAAAATAGCCAAAACCGGTTTTCCTATACTGTCTTTAGAACCGTACAAATCACCTATTCTTTTCAAGAAAGGTCTAACTATAAAAATCATTACCAATACATAAATTGAAGCGAGGGAAATAACATATAACGAGCTGATAAAATCTCCCGCTTTTACTATTGCGATTACCACAGCTAAAAGGCACCAGGCCGTAATATCATCAGCCGCTGCACATGTGATTACTATAGCGCCAAGCTTCGTTTTATGAATTTCTCTTTCTTGAACAATACGTGCCAAAACTGGAAAGGCAGTTATGCTCATGGCAATTCCCATAAACAGACTAAAAGAAAGAAACTGAACCCCTTCGGGAGCAAATCTATTAAACACAAAGTAAGACAAGCCAATACCCAGCGCAAAAGGAATGACAATACTAGCATGACTTATCACAACTGCTTCACTAGCTTTATTTTTAAGCACTTTAATATCAAGCTCCATACCTATAACAAACATGAAAAGAATTAGTCCAATTTGACTAAGAAACTTTAAATTCCCCAAAGACTCAACAGGAAACAAAGCGGCAGAAAAACCAGGGAAATACATTCCCAATAACGAAGGTCCTAAAACAATTCCCGCTATAATCTCACCGATAACTGTTGGCTGTCCAATCTTCTTGAAAACCCAACCAAAAACTCGGGCCACAAGGATAATCATAACAATTTGTGCCAAAAGTATTGCTAAAGGGTCATCGAAATTTTGATTCATAGAAGCTATAAAATCATTCCACGAATCATTTCCAGTTTTTAAGACGATCAAGTCCTTTCTTCCCTCCAATAATTTTCCCTTTGTAATTATCCAATAGATTAATACCGTGAAACCACCCGTTACCGTCAAATAAAACAAAGTGTTTTTATATTTTTTTAAATCCATCGTACCGAACTATATTAATTTTATACCTCACACAAAGATGTAAAATTCTATAATACCTTTTACAAGGCTAAAATTAATTTTTAAGTGCAATTAAAACAGCTAAAAAAACGGCTTGAAACCAACTCTAGAACAGATAAAAAGATTCACATAAATTGTGTCTTTTATATTGGTATTCACTACATTTGCAGCCATTTTTAGTACACTTATGAAAAAGAAATTAAAAGTAGGGATTTGGGAATTTGTTGCCCGTATCGTACTTAAAAACAGAATCGTTATCCTTGGCGTTATCGTTCTAATAACGGTTTTTTTAGCATTACAATGGAAAAACATACAATTTTCTTTTACAGAAGCTAATCTACTACCAGACAATCATATCGTTAATCAAGAGTACAACGCCTTCCTAGACAAGTTTGGAGAAGAGGGAAATTTAATTGTTGTAGGAGTTAAAGACGATGCTTTTTTCACGCCGAAAGCATTTGCAGCGTGGAATAAATTGATGACCGAAATAAAGGGTCAAAAAGAAGTCGATTTAATAGTTTCGATCAGTGACTTGAAAAAATTGGAGAAAAACGATTCGATACAGTCTTTCGAACTTGTACCTTTTGTTGATAACCAAAAAATAGCTAGTCAAAACTACTTAAACAGCATCAAAAAAGATTTGTTCCAAAATATGCCTTTTTACGAAGGCTTACTGTTTAATAAAAAAAACGGAACCATCCGCTCAGCTATCTATTTAGATAAGGAAATTGTCAATACAGCGCAACGTAAAGACTATATCGTAAATGATTTTATACCGAAGATTGAAGCTTTTGAAAAAGAAACTGGCATTGATTTACGCGTTTCTGGGATGCCTTACATCAGAACGCTAAATGCCATGAGTATTATGAACGAAATTAGTTTATTCATTGGAGTTTCGTTATTGCTTACTTCTTTGATATTCTTTTTCTTTTTCCGTTCCTTCAGAGCTACATTAATCGCTGTTATAATTGTAATTATAGGAGTGATGTGGACCTTTGGGCTTCTTGGATTATTCAATTATCAAATCACGGTACTTACTGCTGTAGTACCCACCCTAGTTATCGTAATTGGAATTCCAAATTGTATTTTCCTGACTAATAAATACCAGCAAGAATATGTTGCTCATGGTAATAAAGCACGCGCATTACAGCGCGTAATTACAAAAGTAGGCACAGCTACCTTGATGACCAACTTAACCACCGCTGCTGGTTTTGCTACTTTTATCATTACCAATAGCGAATTATTGAAAGAGTTTGGTGTAATATCTTCATTAAGTATAGTTGCCCTATTCTTTTTATGTCTTATTATCATTCCAATTTATTATAGTTACCAACCTGTTCCACAAGAAAAGCATCTGAGACATTTGAGTCGCAATTACACAAAAGCATTCATGGCTTGGATAGAAAAAATGGTAAAATACAATAGACGCCATGTTTATCTGGTAGCTATATTTTTATTTTTAATAAGTATCATTGGTGCTTTAAAAATAAAGACATCAGGGAGCTTAATTGAAGACATGCCTAAAAATACAGGCTTTTATCAAGACATACTTTTCTTTGAAAAAGAATTTGAAGGAATTATGCCGCTAGAAATCACGGTCGATACCAAAAGAAAAAAAGGAGTCATGAAACTCTCTACCTTGAGGAAGATGGACGAACTTCAAAAAACCATTGAAGAAATACCTGAGCTTTCAAAACCGATCTCCATTCTTAATTTAGTTAAATACTCTAAGCAGGCTTATTACAATGGTAATCCTGAATATTACGATTTACCTACCTCACAAGAACAAAGTTTCATTTTAGGTTACGCTAAAAATGCCACTAAAAAATCCCAAAACAACATCATGAAAAGCTATGTGGACAGCACCGGTCAAGTAGCTCGCATTACCACCTTCATGAGAGATATCGGGACTGGTAACATGGCGATAATTGAAAATACCCTTTGGACCAAAATCAATAAAATATTCCCCTCTGATCGCTACGAAGTGGTAATGACTGGAAAAGCATTAGTTTTTGAAAAAGGAACGAAATACTTGCTCGACAACTTACTAATGTCACTGCTTTTTGCGGTCTTTCTAATTTCTATGTTGATGGTCTTCATGTTCCGATCCTTCAAAATGGTGGTCGTATCCTTAATACCCAACCTCTTGCCGCTAATGATTACTGCCGGATTAATGGGCTATTTTGGAATCCCGCTAAAACCATCCACCATATTAGTTTTTAGTATTGCTTTCGGACTGTCAGTCGATGACACCATCCATTTCTTAGCACAATACCGTCAGGAATTAACTCGAAACAACTGGAAAATCAAGCGTTCTGTTTTTGCCACTATAAGAGAATCAGGCCTCAGCATGTTCTATACCTCAGTAGTTTTATTTTCAGGTTTCTCCGTATTTATGCTTTCTGACTTTGGAGGTACCGTCGCCCTTGGTGGTTTAATCGCTATTACACTAGCATTTGGAATGCTATCTAACTTAATGTTATTGCCCTGTTTAGTCTTAACCCTAAACAAGTCATTAGCCAATAAACAGGAGTTTATTAAACCCAAAATTGATGTTTTAAACCACCCTGATAAAGAGACTGCTAGTTCAGATGAATAGCTAGCGTACTTTTTTTAAAAGCAGAACTTACAAATTCAAAAAAGCTTCCCTTCTTTCAAGACGGGAAGCTTTTTTTATACCCATAATTCGTGTATATTATAAGTTTCTTTTTAAATATGTATATTTGATAGTGGCGACGATCCAGTGAAGAGAATTTCACACCATAGAGCCAATATCTAAATTTCGCTACATGAGATAAGTCCATGATAAAACAAAAGGAGGACTTAACGAACAATGTAAACAAATTGTAGCCATTTTAATAGCGTAATAGCTAATGCTAAAAAGTGGAGTCCAGTAACCACAAATAAAACGGGGCGCATTCGAAAAGCCTAATGAGTAGAGAAATAAAGAAACAAGGAGAATGGAACTACAAGCTACAGTTGTAAACAGCTACCTTGATAAGGTAACGGATTTTGGTTTTGAATACGTACCTAAATTAATAGGCGGCATCTTAGTACTGTTTGTTGGTTTATGGATTACCAACTTGATTACTAAAGGAGTTAAAAAATCATTAGGAAACTCGAAAATTGATCAATCCCTTGTCCCTTTTTTAACAAGCATCACCAACATCATATTAAAAATTTTAGTAGCTATCACCGTCATGGGAATGGTAGGAATCGAAATGACATCGTTTATCGCTATTATCGGTGCCGCTGGTTTAGCAATTGGCCTAGCTCTATCTGGAACGCTTCAAAATTTTGCAGGAGGAGTCATTATTTTAATATTAAAACCCTTTCAATTGGGAGATTTTATTGAAGCCCAAGGCTATACAGGAACTGTAAAAGAGATTACGATTTTTTCTACCATGCTGAATACACCTGACAAAAAATTAGTCATAATCCCGAATGGGCCACTCTCTACGGACGCACTTACTAATTTTTCTGCTGAAGCTCTACGAAGAGTCGATTGGAAATTTGGAATAGCCTACGGTGATGATGTTGAAAATTTCAAAAAGGCGATTAATGATTTTATTGCTGAAGACAGCCGAATTTTAAAAGATCCTACTACCTTTATTGGCCTTTCTGAACTTGCGGATAGTTCTGTTAATTTCACTGTTAGAGTATGGGTTGACTCGGCAGACTATTGGACCGTATTTTTCGATATGAATGAGAAGGTATATACCCGTTTTGGCGATTACAACCTCAATATTCCATTTCCTCAAATGGACGTTCATATTCAGAATAATAAAGAAATAACACAATGAAAATTTGATATGTAGAAATTTTTATTTAAACTTAAAAATTGATTGTTTCAATTAATTGAATTAGTTTTCATGTATCCAAAAAACAGAACCGAAGCTGGCGCGAGAGTCCGGATCGTGCCCACAAACAAATCCTACTTCCAAGTATATATCATAAAGCTTTGATAGTGCATGTTTGTTTATAATTTAAAAGTCCCTTAATTTTCTGTTTAAGCCGTTAGTATTGAATGGATTACTACTTCGTCGGAGCGACAAGTTTGTGGAACCGCTTGCGCTCTCTACGTTCTTAATATAAAGTTTGTAGAAAACCTGTTCGTAATAAGAATAATCTAGCTGCCCTACTATTATTTTTTCCTGCTAACTTTCTCCAAAGCTACCGCCAAACTTTTATAGTCTGACACAACTTTAGCGATAGACCCGTCTTTATTGATAATAAAATGTGTTGGAAATGCATTGAGTTGCAAAGTCAAATTCATATAGTCTTTCATATTAGGAACAACGGAATAAGAAAGTGGTTTTTTAACTAAAAATGGCTTTAATTGTTCGGGAGTATCTTCGGCTAAACTGATGAAAATCATCTCTTTTCTATCTTTAAAGTTGCTCACTAAATTATTGACCTCAGGAAACTCCTTAATGCAAGCAGCACAATGAATGTACCAGCATTTTATGATCACAATTTTTCCCTTCATACTTTCATTTGTAATCAAATTACCGTTTAAATCTTTGAATGAAAATTCAGGGAATAGTTCGCCTTCTTTCTTAAAATTTTGAGTTTCATTGAAGGCAGTTTCGGCCATTACAGCTTTAATACTAGTATCTGCAGTGGGCTCAATCTTAAAGAGTTTATAATAAAAAAGGTTTTTATCTGATTCTAAGCGAATCGGAATATAACTTCCTTCACTCAACACTTTTAGAAAAGCTTCCTTACCAATTTCTTTCGAATTAGAATCTAACGCTACGAAATCTCTAGAAAGCATAATCTCATTATATTGATACGACCACCAATCGATAAACTTTTTTTGAATTTCAAGCGGATTTACTTCTGGGTTTCCGAATTTGCTTTGACATGAACATACTGTAAATAACACTAAAAAAGAGAGGGCCAAAAATATTTTTTTCATCACAAATAAATAAGTATCTAAATTAAGAAGTTTTTTATCACAAACAAGAAATTAGCTTTATTTTGATTAAATTCTGTTCCAAAATTACTAATTTTATCAAGAAAGACACCTCACATACCTGATTAACCTGTTTTATTTCAATGAATTACATAAAGATTAATATTACGAACTTCAAAAATAATTTCCATCTTTTACTTTTGGGAATTGCATTCACGGTGTTTTTATTTGGGACTGTAATGCCACTATTCTATAATTTTTTTATAGTAAATAAATTTTTTGAATTATATATTTTAATTATCTATGTATTTTTTTTCGTGGCATTTAGTCTACCAATTGGAATAATCTTTATTGTCAAAAAGGATTACGAAGCGCTCAAACATATTTCAATACTTTATTTACTTATGGTTATCGTTTCCTACCTCGGTTTAACCATTTCCTTACTAATCTCACCTATACTTGTAGGATACGGAGTCTATTATAATTTTAGTAGCTTTATAACAAGAGGTAAATCTACAAGCACTTCTATTTGAGCAATTTTTCTACTTTTTAAAATCATTCTTAAAAATCCTTAATTCCACCATTTCGTAGACCCAATAGTATAGACGCTTAGCGAAGCATCCCCTCACTTTATTTCTTAGAATCTGAACACATTTAAGATTAAAAAGTAAAAGATATAGCGTCACAAAGCTCCGCTAGCAAGAAAAAGCTCCATATTACCACATTCACTGTAATGACATTTAAAACAAATCATTTATATTTGCATGTACTATTTCTCGATACGCTTTGATATCATAATTGGGATAGTAAAAAATCTAAAATTAAAATGAGACACACGAAAGTTAAAGACTTACTAAACAGCACCACGACGCTTAATGAAGTAAATGCAAAGGGATGGGTGAGAACTTTTAGAAACAATCAATTTATCGCTTTAAATGATGGATCGACCATCAACAATATACAATGTGTAGTCGATTTTGAGAATACTCCGGATGAAACATTAAAAAGAATTACTACTGGAGCTGCTATTTCTGTAACCGGAAGTTTGGTAGAAAGTAAAGGTGCTGGACAAAAATTTGAAATTCAAGTTGTAAAACTGGAAATCCTTGGAGATTCAGATGCAGAGAAGTTCCCGATACAAACAAAGAATAAACCAAGTTTAGATTATTTACGCGAGAATGCGCATCTAAGAGTCCGTACCAATATGTTTGGCGCTATTATGCGGGTGCGTTCGGTTTTGTCATTTGCTGTGCACAGTTATTTTCAAGAAAAAGGTTTTGTATATGTAAATACGCCAATAATTACTGGATCTGATGCTGAAGGTGCGGGTGAAATGTTTAAAGTTACGGCTTTACCATTTGACGGAACGCCAAGAACTGAAGACGGAAAAGTAAACTATAAAGAGGATTTCTTTGGCAAAGAAACGAATTTAACGGTTTCTGGACAATTAGAAGGAGAGACTTTCGCAATGGCTTTAGGTCAGATATACACCTTTGGACCTACATTTAGAGCCGAAAATTCGAATACATCTCGACACCTTGCAGAATTCTGGATGATTGAGCCAGAAGTAGCTTTTAATGATTTGAACGACAATATGGATCTCGCTGAAGATTTTATTCAATACGTCATTAAATACACCTTAGACAAATGCCAGGACGATTTAAAATTTCTTGAAACTCGTTTATTGGACGAAGAAAAATCAAAACCACAGACTGAAAGAAGCGAAATGCCTTTATTGGAAAAATTAAACTTTGTGCTTGAAAACAACTTCAAACGCGTTTCCTATACTGAAGCAATTGACATTTTAAGAAATTGCACACCTAACAAAAAGAAAAAATTTAACTATATCATCAACGAATGGGGTGCCGACCTACAATCAGAACACGAACGTTATTTAGTAGAAAAACATTTTAAATGCCCAGTAATCTTATTTGATTACCCAGCAAATATCAAAGCATTTTACATGCGTTTAAACGAGGATGGAAAAACAGTTCGCGCCATGGACATTCTTTTCCCTGGAATTGGAGAAATTGTGGGAGGATCGCAAAGAGAAGAGCGTTTTGATGTTTTGGTCGAAAAAATGAAAGCCTTGGGAATTGACGAAGAAGAATTATGGTGGTACTTAGATACAAGACGATTTGGCTCAGCAGTTCATTCCGGTTTTGGACTTGGATTTGAAAGATTGGTCTTATTTGTGACCGGGATGACGAACATACGCGACGTGATTCCTTTTCCAAGAACACCATTGAACGCAGAGTTTTAATTTTTACTGAGAACTTTTTCAGTAAGAAAAATTAATAGTTTTTTGCCACGAAGAAGCAAAGACGCCAAGAAAAAGTTAAAGATATTATATTAATAAAAGTAATTTATAACTTGGCCCCTTTGCGTCTCAGTGGTAATAAAGAACGAACCGAAGGTATTGCTAGAATGGTTTTTAATCCGGCTTTAAAAGTTCGTAAATATATTGCAAAGATTTTATGGAGTTTGTTTGCCGCGCGAAATAAGTAAAGTGGGGCTTGATGTAAAAAGAGAAGTAAACATTCCTATTGTTTACGATAGTACCGAATCTAGCAAAGAATTACGACTGGACTTATTAGTTGAAAATTGTATTATTATTGAAGTAAAAGCTGTAGAACCGCTAAATCCTGTTTGGGATGCTCAAATCATAAGCCATTTGAACTTATTAAATAAAGATTTAGAATTTTCAATTAATCTTAATGTTCCATTAATAAAAAGTGGCATCCGAAGGTTTACCAACACAAAAAGAATTATTAAAAAAAATTAAGCCTTACTGACAAAAAACACGGTTTTCCAAGAAGATAAATAATACCAAACTTTGCGCCTTAGTGGCTAAAAATAAATTCGTGTCTTAACTATGCTAAAGCAATTTTTAAATTTAAAGTTATCGCAGAAATTATCTCCTCAGCAAATTCAGCTGATGAAGTTAATTCAATTGCCTACGCAAGCATTCGAACAACGTTTGCTGGAAGAAATGAATGAAAATCCCGCTTTAGAAGCAGGGAAAGAGGAAGATGAATACGAAAAAGATGAGTTTGAAAGCGAAGACTATGACGACTATGACGATTCTGAATCTGATAGAGTTGAGGCAGAAGACATCAATATCGATGAATATCTAAGCAGCGACGACACACCTGATTATAAAACCCAAACAAACAATTACAGTGATGACGATGAAGAACGTGAATCTCCATTGGCAGCACCTGTTAGTTTTCATCAGGATCTAATCAATCAGTTGAATACGTTTATCCTGAGTGACGACGAACGGGATATTGCTGAATTTTTAGTGGGAAATATCGATGATATGGGGTACATACGTCGTAGCGTCCCGGATATTGTAGATGATATGGCTTTTACGCAAGGACTTTACACTGATGACGTTACCGTAGAAAGAATGCTCACTGTAATCCATGAATTAGAACCTTCAGGAGTAGGAGCTCGTGATTTACAAGAATGTTTGTTGTTACAATTGAAACATAAAACACCTTCTGAATCGATAGAATTAGCGACTGCCATTATCGAAAATCAATTTGATGCCTTTACAAAAAAGCATTACGAGAAATTGATACAAAAATATAATGTTTCAAATGAGCAGCTTAAAAAAGCAATTCACGAAATAGAGAAACTCAACCCAAAACCAGGTGGCGCTTTTACCGGAAACAATAAAATTACGGAAAACGTAGTTCCTGATTTTGCCATTAGAATCGTAGATGGCGAGCTAGAGTTGACTTTAAACGGGAGAAATGCTCCTAGCTTACATGTTTCTAAAGATTATCAAGAAATGATGCAGACCTATAAAGAATCTACTGATAAATCAGGTGCGCAAAAAGATGCAGTTCAATTTATCAAACAAAAACTAGATTCGGCTAAGTGGTTTATAGATGCAATCAGACAACGACAAGAGACGCTTTTTGTAACCATGAATGCGATTATGCATTATCAAGAAGAGTTTTTTATTGATGGAGATGAAACTAAGTTAAAACCAATGATCCTAAAAGATATTGCTGATTTAGTAGGTCTTGATATCTCTACAATTTCACGTGTAGCGAATAGCAAGTATGTTGAGACTCCTTATGGAACTAAGCTAATCAAAGAATTCTTCTCAGAGGCGATGAAAAACGATCAGGGAGAAGATGTTTCTACTTTAGAAATTAAAAAAATTCTTCAGAATATCATTGAAGAAGAAGATAAGAAAAAACCACTGCCAGACGATCAACTCGCGGAATTGTTAAAAGAAAAGGGGTATCCGATTGCGAGAAGAACCATCGCTAAATATAGGGAACAACTAGATATTCCAGTTGCTAGAATGCGAAAGAAGATATAGTTTTAAACCATTGTCAAAGTTCTACACTTTGATAATGGTTCTATAGCTATTGTTGAATACCTTATCATTTTCATTTTTCAATCAAAATAAAATTTGAAGAAACTTTACTACTCTTTGCAGAAGAACACTCAAAATCGAACACTACGAAAGATTCAGGGTTGCATTCCTTTACAAATGTGTTCAGTAAACTAATGGGGGAATTAATTAGTTGCTACGGTTAATCCTATGAAAAGGTAAACAATCGTAATAGTACGTTACTTGAATCCACATTTAAAAGATCAAAACTTGATTCTGACGGCGACCTAAAAACCCAAATTGTTTCTATTCATTTAAATCCAAGTAACACTAAACAAAATTTTGAGAATTTTAATTTTCCTTTTATTTAGCTATTCTTTGTACAAGTAGAACAAATATTAAACGAAAAAAAGTACTTACGATCTTTGAAAATTTAGACAATTTTATTTATTGCTCTCGTTATCTGTGTAAAACTAATTTTAGCTTTTAAAATTCCTTAAATTCATTACTATTCGAACCCTTTGTCACAGTTTTAAATTTTAACAAAGAGTTCGAATATTTACGTACGTCTTATACTTTCGTTCAATCACCCTCTACATTGGAGAGGGCTGCGATGGGAATTTCTACTTTCCCTCTTGATCTTTATTCATTGCATGATAATAAGCAGCACGACTCAATGGCTCATATTCTTCTGTTTCCCCAAGCATCACCACTTTCTCATTATCCGTTTTACGAAAACTATAATTCGCCAGATTTCCAGTGCGGGTACACACCGCATGAACTTTAGTCACGTATTCTGCTGTAGCCATAAGAGCCGGCATCGGTCCAAAAGGATTTCCTTTAAAATCCATATCCAATCCTGCAACAATAACACGAATTCCTTGGTTAGCTAAATCATTACAAACCCTTACGATTTCATCATCAAAAAATTGTGCCTCATCAATACCGACGACATCACAACCTTGCGCTAGAATCGCAATGTTTGCAGCGGCCGGCACGGGCGTAGAACGAATTTCATTGGCATTATGAGATACTACCATTTCGTCATGATACCGAGTATCAATGGCTGGTTTAAATATTTCCACTTTTTGTTTGGCGAATTGCGCTCTTTTCAAACGTCGAATAAGTTCTTCGGTTTTTCCCGAAAACATTGAACCGCAAATGACTTCAATCCAGCCAAATTGCTCTTTGTGATTTACTGTATTTTCGAGAAACATTTTGTATTTTTCTAACTTAAAAAATGAATAGTTTTTATTACTTTGTAATGTAGCAAACCTTCTTAAGATTTTATACTTTTACGTAGTATCAAAAATAGAACAATTTTACCAATTCAATGATTTGTGAACACTTAATTAATAATTAAATGTTCTTTGCAAAAGTACCTTATTCCCTGAATAGGATAAATTTATAGAATAGGATAAACACATACTCCATATATACAATAATTCAAACGTCATGAAAAAAAAATTGGAAGCCGATTTAGTCAGCATTGCTCACAGAATATTACAACTTAAAAACAAGTCTGACGTCAATCAATTATTTTTGGAAACCCAAAAACTATATGAAAAACTATCTGTTTTACGATTCGTTAATGAGCATTATGGTACTACCAAGCCTACAATAACCCACGCTGAAATTGAAAAAGAAATCGAAGACCTTTATGATAAAAGTACTGACTTGCCTATTGCGACCATAATTAAAATGGCAGGATTTGTTCCCATAGCGGTTGTGCCTGCTGAAGGTACCATCGTACAACTTGCAGCTTCAAAACAAATCTCTGCTGAAGAAGTATTTGTACAAGAGCCAGCCGCAACAGCGGAACCAAACGAAAATGAAGAACTTACTGCTGAGCCTGTTGATGATTTAGGCGATTTTGCAGCAGATATAGCAGAGCAGCCGCTAGAGGACATCGAAGCACTCGAAGACGAAGCACTCGAAGACGAAGTCTCTACGATTGAAATTGAGACCGAAGAAATACCGCAAGAACTTCATAGTGACGCAGCCGAGGGAAAAATAACGAGCAAACAAACACATGAGAAAGAGGTTACTACGGGAGACGCAACTGACTTAGGCGATTTTGCAGCTGATATTGCAGAACAGCCGTTAGAAGATATAGAAGCGAGCGAAAAAGAAAATGAAGAAGCACCAGTACCAGAAATTAAGGCTGCCTTTGAATTAACTCAGGAAACCGAAGTTAAAACTCCTAAGAAATTACAAACCATCCAAATCTCCTTTGAAGACTTACTTGGAGGTCCTTATAGC
>JBLIKD010000015.1:0-22823 GCA_047636275.1 Flavobacterium sp.
AATTTCCTTTTAGCTTATCTATTGCATTTTTTGCAAAATCATTAATGTCATGAAACTCTAAACACTCCTTAAAGAAAATTCAACCTCTTTTGCTCGGCTCTACTATGTCTATTTGATTAAAAACACCCTACTTTAAATCCATATCGAAAACATTTTCTAAAACTAAAATTAAGAAATTTATTTTGATCGCCGTGGTCACGAATAAAAACGGAACTTTGTTGCGAAAGACGATGTCAATCCCGAACATGGTGAATAAACAAAATCCCTCCTATCAAAAAAGGGATAAAAGACCCCACGGCCACCATAAAAAAACACTTTTATATAAAAAAGCGAACCATTTTTATACTCCGCTCTTGACGGTTATCTATTAAATAAATAATTAATTTATTTTCTCAAAAAACGTAGTTATCCCAACTTAAAATCCGGAAATGGCCTCAAAATGATTGTTTTTACTGTAATACATAAAAACGAGTTGTACGCTTTTTTAATAAGACCAACTTTTAGATTACTCCTACTAAATAGCAATAAAACAAGATTCTATTATGAATACACTTTGGAGTTACAATTAAAAAACAGCCGCACTCCTCTCTTGCTTATAAAAACTCTGATAGCCGATATAGAAGAAACTTATACGCTTCAAATAGCTGCTGTCAATCGCAAAAAATAGAAATCAACACTCTTTTTACCGTCTGTCCTAAAATAGCTGCCATAAAAAAAACGTCCTAACAAACTGCCAGGACGCTTCTATTTAAAAAGTCTTAATTTTATTTTTTAAACATTTCCTGTAATGGCTTTAATTGTGCCATATCAATATTGGAACTTTTCAAAACAGACATCAATGTGACGACAGAATTAGGATTCATATCAGTACCTAAAACCCGTATCACGGCAAAGCCAGCGTCTTTGCTATTCGCAAACAAGACAAACTCGTCTATCTGCTCGTCCGTTCCTACATAACTAACTGAAGCACCTTCTAATCCAGAACTATACTTCATAAGTTGTTGGTACTTTTTATCTTTTAGGATCAAAACGACTTTCGCACGCTCTGATTCGAATTGCTCTTTATTGGTTTCATTAAGCTTAAATGCTAGGACATTCATCTTGTCAAATGATTCTAAAGCTTCATTTTGCTCTGCAGATAATTTCGATTTGTCTACATTCAGTATACTAGGCGAAACATCCAACGCGATGAAATCTTTATTTTCTGTGTTTTCTACAAAATATTTTTGCAACGTCGGTTCTGAATTACAACCGACAAGTAACAGACTCAGGAAAATCGTAATGCTATAAATCCTTTTCATATTATTTTCTTCCTTTAGTTGCTTTCTTCAAATCGTCTCCTCCCGGAATTCTCATTTTATCAGTAAGAATAGAAATTTCATTTAAATCAAAATTACCCGTCAATGACATCAAAATGGTTTCGTTTGACTTACTACCGCCTTCAATAAACATCAAAAGTTCTTTGATCTGAGAATCTGTGGCTCCGGATTTTACCAATATTTTAATATTTTTACCGCTGTCATTAACACGCATCAGTTCTTCTAAACCTGCTGTTTTTATATATTTATCAGCAGCGGACTTCATATCATTCGTCACTCTGGTGCTGCTGGTAGTAAAAACTTTCAAATTGTCCAGCTTTTTTATCAAATTCATGTATTGCTGTGTTTCCTTATCTGAAGCGTCGACTTTGACCTTACTCATCAATTCAAACATTTTTTTATTAACGATAATAGAAGTAACATCGTCTTGTCCGTCAAATTTATCGAAAGCAGCTTGTGCAAAAAATGGGCTTGTAATTAATGTAAATACTAACGCAATTATACCTTTTTTCATCTCTTTTATATTTATTATTGTTTAAAAATTAATTTTTTTGAATCCTCGTATTGTTCAAGACTCATAACACTTTCTATGCCAACATTAATATGGCCCGACAACATTGCCAACGCTTTTTGCGTTGCTTTCATCGCCTCCTCAGGATTTTCACATGTTCCAAGGTCTTGCTTTGTAACATCCCAATCAGCATACGCAAAGATCCCAGCACTCAAGAGTACAAAAACGGAAGCGGCAATCGGTAACCATAACTTAAAACGTTTTCTATACTGCAGCTTTGGTAGCGCTGCAAGTTCTTGTTGGGACTCTTGCGCAGCTGCAGAAGAGAAATATCCAAAAATCGATTTATACTGCATTAAATGAGACGCCACGTCAGTTGATGCAAAGTGCTTTCGCAACTCTTTCTCTTCTTCGACAGTAGTTTCACCGTCAAAGTATTTTTCAACTAATCTTTCTATTTTATTCAATTCCATAACCGTGAACTTTAGCCATATTTTCTCTTATTGTTTTTCTTGCTCTTGAAAGTGCTACTCGGATAGCCGTTTCATTCATTTGTAGTATTTGTGCAATTTCTGCAAACTCATATTGCTCGACATCCCGCATCTGAACTACTATTTTTTGCTGTTCCGGCAATTGATTAATTATTTTTTCAACCCAATTCAAACTATCTCCGTCCTCCACTATTTTATCTAACCTTGGGGATTTGTCAGTAAAATTGTCATGACTCATCTTCACGTTTTTAGCTTTTTTTGATTTCAACTGGTCCAGACAATAATTTTTAGTCATGGTCATGGCAAAAGCTTCTACACTGCCCAATTTAAAAAGGCTTTCATTTTTACTCCACAATTTACCCAAAATTTCTTGAGTAGCATCCTCTGCTTCCTCTTTACTGATGAGTAATCGCTTCGCTAATCGAAAGACTTTATCTTTAAAAGGATTAGTAATTTGTAAAAACGCTATTTGATTCATAAATCAACTCCTTATTTGTCTGGCTTTTTCTATAAAGACGAGACAGTTCTGTTTTTGTTACAATAAATATTATAAATTAAAACTAAAGATAGTATTTTTACGTATATTCTATAAACAGCCTATCTATGAAACCTACATTAAAATTTGCAACACTTCTCTTTTTGATCCTTTTTTCTCTTCAAGGATGCACAGACAACGATGACAATGCAGCGCCGATAAATCTAGAAGTCCAAAATTTTATATGGAAAGGACTAAATCAATATTATTTATGGCAACCAGATGTGCCTAACTTATCTGATGATCGTTTCGCATCGCAAAATAAATTGAACACTTTCTTACAGACCTATCCAGTTCCTGAGCAATTATTTAATGCACTAAGGGTCGATCAATCTATCGATAGATTCAGTTGGATTGTCGATGATTATTTAGAACTCGAAGGTGCGCTTCAAGGAATTACAAAAAATAATGGTGTTGAGTTTGGTCTAGTTTACAAACCCGGATCCAACACGGATATTTTTGGTTATGTCCGTTACATCGTTCCTGGCTCAGATGCAGCAACTAAAGATATCCAGCGTGGTGCTATTTTTTACGGTATCAACGGAACCCAACTTACTGTAAGCAATTACCAATCTTTATTGGCAAATGATAGCTTTACGCTAAACTTTGCTGATTACAATGCAGGCGCAATAACCCCAAACAATAAAGCAGTTGCTTTAACTAAAACAGTATTAGCCGAAAACCCAATTTTGATACGCAAAGTAATCCCTAATGGAACGCGTAAAATTGGTTATTTACTGTACAATGGTTTTTATGCAGATTATGACAATAAGTTAAACGAGGCATTCGGAGCCTTTAAGTCAGAAGGCATAACCGATTTAGTGCTGGACCTCAGATATAACGGAGGTGGATCTGTACTTACCGCTACCCGATTAGCTAGCATGATTACTGGGCAATACACTGGAAAAGTTTTTGCTAAACAACAATGGAATCCAAAAATCAATCGCTACTATGAAGCTAATAATCCAGAGGCGTTGAAAAACAACTTCACAGATAAGATTGGCTCCAATGCTATAAACAGTTTGAATTTAACCAAAATTTACATTCTTACCACAAAAAGTTCTGCCTCAGCAAGTGAGCTTGTTATAAACGGATTGAAATCTTATATGCAAGTTGTTCAAATAGGCGATGTCACAACTGGTAAAAATGTTGGGTCAGTCACTTTATACGACTCCCCTACTCTTGGAACAGAAAACAGAAATCCAAATCACCGTTATGCTATGCAGCCACTCGTTTTAAAAATCGTCAATGCAGACGGTTTCGGAGATTATTTCAGCGGACTAAAACCTGATTACGCATTGAAAGAAGATTATGGAAATTTAGATGTCCTTGGAAATCCTACTGAACCTTTATTGAGTACTGCAATTGGAAAAATTACAGGAACAGGCAAAATGCTCAAGCAAAGTCCAACAAAAGAATTGAACTATTTTACAGATGCTAAGTCTATAAATGGTGTACAAAACCAAATGTATATCGACAAAGCGCCTCAAGGTATTTTGAAAGCGTTGGACTAAAATAAAATTAAAACTAAAAAAAGCTTTCATCACTGAAAGCTTTTTTTAGTTTTATTAAATAATGAGCTATCTATTCATTAAAATAGAATCCTGCAGGAATAACACCTACTGTATACTCTTTATTTAATGCTCCTGTCGTTGAATAAACATATACTTTTCCGTTTGAACTATAATCTGCAGCATCACCAACATAGATTGCGTTGTTTTTTACCGCAAAACTATATACCCCATAAACACCTTGAGCTGAAGTACTAAAAAGTGCTGTAGTAGGCAAAGTTGTCCCATTCACATTTACTTTAAAAATATCTGAACCAACAGTATAGTAAATATCATTGCTTTCAATATCTAAATTAGAAGGATGTGTAGCAGCAGCAAAGTTAATAGTACTGCTTACTGTATTATTAGCTAGATTGATTTTCACCAATTTTCCGGCAGTTTCTGAAGGTGCATAGACAGGCTTACCGCCACAAACAACATATAAGCTTCCATTACTTACTTCTAATGAATTAGGAACATCCCCTACTTCAATAGATGCAGAAACCGTATTACTATCAGTATTAATCACTGAAAGAGTTTTGCCATATCCATAACCTCCTTGGTGCGCTACATAAACCTTACCGTTGTATTCTAAGATTCTTTCAGGACCTTCAACTACAGGAATTTTACTGCTAACTAGATAGGTAGACAAGTTAATAACAGCAACATAATCATCTGTAGCACTTCCTCCATTACCCCAGTTCGTTACGTAGCCTTTTCCATTTGCAAAAGCAATGTATCTAGGGTTACTTAAACCACTATTAATAGTAGCTACATGTACCATAGTATAACGGTTGATAACTTCGATTTTATTCGAATAATTTAAAACTACAAATGCATAATCATTGTAGAAACCAACATCCTGACCTGTATCTCCCAAAGTCAATGTTGGATTAACCAGTGAGAAAATATTGTTTTGAAAAGTAACGTAATCATTTGAAACGAAAGATAGGGAAGCATTTCCATTCCCAAAGCCTCCTTGATTTAAAATCAACACACCATTATCATAAGCACCAAGTGGAGTTTCTATTTTATCATCATCACTACTACATGATGCAAAGAAAAACGGGCTTAATACGGCCAAGAGTACAATTTTTTTGAAATTCATTTTATTATAGTTTAAAAATTAAATTAATGGAATAATTCCTCCCAGGCATGGGCCTTGAGGCAACACTTTGATATTTTTCGTTTAGAACATTCAATATTTGAAAACCAGCTTTAAACATTTTATTTTTACCAAACTCATAATTAAAACCTAGATTAGTTATCGTATAATCCTTAAGTTTATAAAAATTATCGGTAGAAGTAAACACCTCTCCATTATATAAAAACTGACAGAAAAAGGATGCGCTTTTGTAAGAATAAGACAGAGTAGATATGAACTTATGAAAAGGCACATAAATTAGCTGCAAATTTGTTTCTTCATTCTCAGAAACGGTATATGCATAATTACTATTCCAAACAATGGCGTGATTCCCTATTTTTTTATCGAAAGTAAAATTGGACTCTAACCCATAAGTAGTTACTTTCTTAGTGTTTTCGGGTTGCCATATGCCTGAGGCGTTGGGTTTCCAATTAATCAAATCAGTAATTTTATTTAAAAAAGCAGTAGCAGAAAAACGAATTGATTTATAACCAATTTCTTGACCTAATTCATACTGAAACGCATTTTCAGGTCTTAAGTTAGGATTGCCTCCTTGTTGCCAATACAAATCATTGAAAGATGGAATTCTGAAATTACGAGATGCATTTGCTTTTATAGTATAATTTTTTGTCGCTTCATATTTGGCGCCAAAAGAATACAAAAACGGACTATCGTAGGTATTAGTAATTTCTTTTCGCAAACTCATTTCGTATTCTAACTTCTCCAATGGCTGATACTTCATTAACAAAATACCTGAAGTTATCTGACGTTTTTTTGACAACAAAGCCGAACCATCAGCAGTAGTTTGTGTAAAATCTATAATAGAATTTAGGTTTATTTTTGAATTTAATTTATATGACAAATCATGTTTAACAATAAATGTTTCTGCTTTCCCATGCGTGAAAAACGACTCCTCTTTATCTTCAAAGTATTTATATTTTTCAGTTAGAAAAGCCACTTTAACTTTAGATACAAAGGAACCATAAAAACCATCCCACTCTACTAAATTTCGTGTATTCAAATCTAAATACTTGCTTTTTGAAGGCGCTGTTAATGTTCCAGAGAAATATCTTTCTCCATCAAACAACTGACTGTATACTTTTATTACATTCTTCGTATTGAAACGATAGCCAACATTCAAGTTATAACTTGAATTTTCATATTGTCCATTTTCATTTTTTTTTGTCGTACCTAAATAGTCGTAATCATTAGCTGAGCTATTTCTTGACAGACTAAGCTGACTACTCCATTTATCATTTGATGCTACCAATCTGTAATGAGCGCCAAAAGTATTGAAACTACCATATTGCAATTTTACTTCATTGGAAAAGCTGTTTTTAAAATCAAGTTCATTGTTTAGATGAATACTGCCACCAATAGCACTGGTTCCATAAATAGCACTTCCTCCTCCAGCACGAACAACAATAGAATTAAAATCCTGCGTGGTTATAGTATTAAAATCAGTTTGTCCTAAGAGCTGAGAATTAATGTTTATCCCGTTCCAGATTACCGCTGTTTGCTGCGCTGTAGTTCCTCTAAAAGAAGGCGAAGAAACCATCCCAAGTCCGTTCTCTTTGAAGTAAATAACAGTGTTATAATTTAGAAGGGACGTTAGTGATGCTTGATTTTTAGAGATAACCGAATCATTGAGTTGTTGAACCGATTGTGTATTGGAGAATTTTTTTAGTTGCGCGTCTGAAATTTTTACTTCTTGCAATGAAATAGTATCCTGTTGCGCCGAAATTAATTGGCACAAAAACAAAAAACAATATAAAAATAGTCTACTTGTAGTCATAATTTCTGAACCTTTTTTCCCGAAAGTTCGATATTCGTTAAGAAAAAAGGCAGGTCTCCTGGCTTGCGTCTTGTTGTTCACCTTCTCACCCGCGACGGCGGACAATGGTTTGTAGATAACAACAAGCTTGATAGCATACAGTTGCGGGAACAGCTTAGGTTTTAAACCTAATTCCCTTTTAATGTGATTAAAAATAATGAAATCACAACCTCAATTCTAGCGCAAAGATAGGATAATTGCAAACATATTATAAAAAAACTCGATAGAATTAAACCCAATAAAAAAGTTAGCTCTTAAAAAAACAGATAATCAAATGACAAGCAATGAATTAAAAAAAATACTCGTCCTTTTCTTTCTTTTTAGAAAGCTTCACTATCAACCCAGCAAAACCAACTATGAAATGCAATATGATAATTCCAGCCACAACATAAATAAAAGGTATAAGAACTGTCTCTCATGATTCATTTCTTTCTAAAATTACTTTTTTAATATTGAAAAAAATGTATCAAATAGCACGCAAGATTATTTTTATTAAAACAAAACAATACTTTTGTACAAAAATTAGATTTATGAAATTCGTTAAAAGCACACTATTCCTCCTTCTAATTTCTTTTTTATTTATCCAATGTAAAAAGGGAACCCACCACGAGTCAAAACCTGGGGTAAAAAACGAAATTCAATACGCTAAAGGATTCGAAATTTATAGGCACACTGGCTATTCCATAGTTAAAATTACCGCACCTTGGCCTGGAGCCAAAGAAAATTTCACCTACGTTTTACAAGAAAAAAACGGAATTATTCCAGATAGCATCAAGCAGTTTACCACAATTCAAATTCCTGTCAAATCTATAGTAGTTACTTCAACGACCCACGTTCCGGCGCTAGAAATGTTAGGTGTTGAGCGTACGCTCATTGGTTTCCCAAATACTGATTATATTTCTTCGGAAAAAACACGAAAACGCATTGATGCGGGAAAGGTAAGAGAAGTTGGGAAAAACGAAAACCTAAATACAGAAGTGCTAATTGACATGCAACCAGACCTAATTGTTGGCTTCGGACTAAACAAAAGCAATCCCTCTTTGGATATTTTACAAAAAAGTGGCTTAAAAGTCATGTTCAATGGAGATTGGGTCGAACAATCCCCTCTTGGAAAAGCCGAATGGATTAAGTTTTTTGGTGCTTTATACGGACTTGATTCCAAGGCAAATTCAGTCTTTAGCGAAATTGAAAAAGAATACAACACTACTTTAGCTTTAGCTAAAAAAGCGACACGAAAACCAACAGTGCTCAGCGGGGCGATGTTCCAAGATCAGTGGTACGTACCACAAGGCGACAGTTGGGCGGCTCTATTTCTAAAAGATGCTCATGCTGATTATTTATGGAGAGACACAAAGGGTACTGGAAGTGCATCCTTGCCTTTTGAGGTTATTTTAGAAAAAGCGCAACAAGCAGAATTCTGGATTGCCCCGGGTGATTTTTCTTCTTTAAAACAAATGAGCGACAGCAATCCACATTACCAAGAATTTGAGTCATTTAAAAATAAAAAAGTATATTCGTATGCTTTAAATAAAGGGGCAAAAGGGGGTATTCTTTATTTCGAATGGTCTCCTACTCGTCCGGACTGGGTTTTAAAGGATTTCATAAAGATATTTCATCCAGAATTAGTACCAAACCACACACTATTTTTCTTTCAGAAATTAGAATAAATTGAATAATACAAATCGAAATACCGTTCTCTTTACGATTCTAACCATTGGGATGGGCTGCCTGTTTCTGATTAACGTCAGTTTAGGCTCTGTTTCCATACCCCTAAAAGAAGTCTTTAACAGTCTTACTGGAGGAGCTACAAGCAAAGAAACCTGGCACTATATTATCATTAACTATAGATTACCCAAAGCCATTGCCGCAATATTAGTGGGAATGGGACTCTCTATTAGTGGGTTATTAATGCAAACCCTATTTAGGAATCCTTTGGCTGGTCCATATGTTTTAGGACTAAGCTCAGGTGCTAGTTTAGGCGTTGCTGCAGTGATTCTTGGAGCCACATTTTTACCGCAATGGCTAACTACCATAATGCTATCTTCTTACGGAATCGTATTGGCTTCAAGCCTTGGTAGTTTTTTAGTTTTAATGGCCGTTTTAGCAGTCTCCTACCGGTTGCGAGACACGATGGCTATATTGATTGTTGGCTTAATGTTTGGTAGTTTAACAAGTGCTATCGTGGGAACACTCACTTATTTCAGTACCGCTGAGCAACTACAAAAATTCACCTTTTGGTCCTTGGGGAATCTGGGGAATTTACCCTGGACATCCATTGGGATTTTATTCCTTTGCGTACTAGTGGGTCTGTTTTTAAGTCTTTTCAGTATTAAACCGCTAAATGCGTTGTTGCTAGGAGAAAATTATGCGCGTAGTTTGGGGTTGAATTATAAAAGAACAAGGCTGATCATCATTTTTGCTACCAGTGTTTTGGCAGGGAGTATAACTGCTTTTGCGGGCCCGATTGCCTTTATAGGCCTTGCGGTTCCTCATATTGCAAAATTGGTTTTTCAGACCAGTAACCACACTATACTATTTTGGAGTACTTTGCTTTTCGGGGCGAGTATTATGCTTATTTGCGACAGTATTTCACAAGTTCCCGGCGGGGATATCACACTGCCTATCAATGCTGTTACTTCAGTATTTGGGGCTCCAATAGTAATTTGGTTGTTAGTTAGAAAACGAAAAATGATTGGATAGGTTTTGATTAAATGATTTGAAAAAATATTTATTTATATTGAAGAACATCTATTTTTTTAACCAAATAAAAACAGATGTTCCGCTTTATCAAAAATAAAAAGACTGAGATAGACAAGCCCTAAAAAGGCTTCATAAAGCAAGCGGAAATTTTAAAAAATAACAACTCAAAAACATTTAAATGAACTAACTTTCAAAGTCATTAGTGTTGCACAAAAAGTTCATAAAATTACAGGAAGAGGATTATTAGAACATAACTTTCACCATCTTTTAAAGGAAGAGTTATTATTGAGGAAAATAAATTTTAATTCAGAAATGAATGTGCCCTTGATATATAAAACTAAAGAATTGGAAGTTGAATTTAGATGTGATCTATTTGTAGAAAACTTTCTCGTTGTAAGGTTAAAACCGGTATTAAAATTAAACCCTATAGTTGAAGCTAAAGTTCAAGTCTCTATGAAGCTTATAAAAGCTCCGATGAAAATTAGTATAAATTTCAATTGTTTTACTATTTTTAAAGAGTAACAAAAACTTTTGTAAACGAGTATTTTAAAAATTGACCAGAAAAACAACATCTATAGTGCTGTAGACTTAAGTCACTTTATGTTTGAAACCTAGTTTCAAATCTATAATTATCTCAACACAGTAAGAGCCTATTTTTCTCTGTGTTTAAAAAAAATATCCATACATGATTAGCAATAATAATATACTCACAACATCAAATCTAAGCATTGGTTATACGTCAAAATCGACAACGACTGTTGTTGCCGAAAACCTCAACTTGAATTTGCAGGCCGGAAAACTAATTGCTTTAATTGGAGCAAATGGAATTGGGAAATCAACCTTGCTTCGAACAATAACCGGAATTCAGAAGCCGCTTTCGGGAACGATCTCACTCAACGGCAAAAATATTCATCAAATAGATGCCTTGACTGTAGCGCAAAACCTAAGTGTGGTACTAACTGAAAAGTTACCTCCCAGCAATTTGACTGTTTTTGAGTTGATTGCTTTAGGAAGACAGCCGTATACTAATTGGATTGGAAAGCTAACAGCCACTGATATTGCTAAGGTTAGTGAAGCTATGGAATTGACTCAAATCAGTCATTTGTCCTCTAAAAAACATTACGAAATCAGCGATGGTCAATTGCAAAAAGTATTAGTTGCTCGCGCGCTCGCACAAGACACACCGCTAATCATATTAGATGAACCCACTACACATTTGGATTTATTGCATAAAGTGGCACTATTCAAACTCCTGAAAAAACTCACTAAGGAAACAAATAAATGCATTCTGTTTTCAACCCATGATATCGATATGGCTATACAGTTGAGTGATGAAATGATCATTATGACTCCCGAAACTGTTGTTCAAGACGAACCTTGTAATTTTATTTCCAAAGGAACTTTTAATACTCTATTTAAAGACGAACATATTATTTTTGATTCAAATAAAGGAAAGTTTGTGATTGTGTAAAATCCTCCGTCACCCCGTCCAAAGGAGGAAGTAGACTAACTTTTAAAACTGGATGTAAAAACGGAGCGTAAAAAGCAATCCTGAAAACTTGACCTTGAAAAACGCAATCTAATTAAACGCTAATGAATACTGATCACTCTTTCACTTTCCCTTCCATAAATTAACGCTCAACGTAGCAGTATTTGAATCCAGGAATTTCTTAAAAACACTGAATATCAATATACAATCCTGCTTCAATAGCCAGTTTATGCAAGACAGGGAATTGCACGCTATATGGATCTGAAAAACTATGAGTAGCATGATAAGCCGTTGCCGGTTTTTTTCCTATATTGGCGGCCGGTACACTAGATATAATGGTATGTACTTCTATCATTAACAGACCAAAATTCCTAACATAGGGCGACTATTTATCAAAATGCGCTACTATTTTTTCTTCCACTAAATTAGTACTTGCTCGCTTTCCTCGATGAGCAAAAGCTCCAGTGGACTGGCTTATTCTGTTCTTGCTAATGTGCTTTGGTTCTGCCCAAATCCTATTGTGATCCATAAAAGTCTGCACATTGAATAAATCCTTTAAATCTATGCCAGGTAGCGGCGGCTCTTTTGGCAAAAAACAATCCCGTTTCTGCGAATTGATAATTTCCGTTCTTACCAATACAATTCCTATGCACGACCTAATACTATTGTCTTACTTGAGCATAATTTGCCTTTTAGCTTCACCGATGACAAAAGCGACCGAATTAGCGATGTTAAAACTTCGAATCAAGTTTGACATCGGAATTTTGAGGTGATTATCGAATTTAGCTAAAAATTCTTCACTTAATCCTTTACTTTCTTTTCCAAAAACCAACCAGTCACCGTCTTGAAAATCAATCTCTAAATATGATTTTTTCGCATGTGAACTCATTAAGAAAACACGGGAGGCATCCTGAATTTGGGCAATCCATTCGTCTGCATTTTGATACTCAGTAACATCAAGATGAATCCAGTAATCCAGTCCGGAACGTTTGAGGTTTTTATCATTGATTACAAAACCGAAAGGATGAACCAAATGCAAGCGACTTTCTGTACCTACGCACAGGCGACCAATATTCCCAGTATTATTTGGTATTTCAGGTTCTACTAAAACAATATTTAACATGTGATTTTAAGTTAGAGATTAGAAAATAGATCTTGGAAGTTTAAAAATTGCTACTTGTGATCTAATTTTTGTGATTGTAATTGAAAATTGCTAATTGCCATTGAAATCTAATACTTCTACTACTTCTCCAGCTAGCAGGTTATGGAGATGAACGTTCCCTATTCGCACACGAACGAGTCTAAGTGTAGGAAAACCAACTGCTGCAGTCATTTTACGTATTTGACGAAACTTACCTTCGTTTACCGTTATAGAAGCCCAAGAAGTAGGTCCATGCCGTTCGTCCCGTATTTTTTTTCCTCTGGCCCCAAAAGCAGGAGCTTCACTTATCAAAGAAGCTTTACACTTTTTAGTCTTGTATTTAGTTCCATTGAAGCCTATTTCGACACCGCCCTTCATTTTATCGATGGCTTCCTGATTAATAATACCATCGACTTGAACATAATATTCTTTTTCTACTTTTTTAGAACGAATGATTTCGCTCATCATACCATCTGTGGTGAGCAAAAGTAACCCTTCTGAATCTTCGTCCAAACGCCCTATTGCCATAGTTCCTAAAGGAAATGCATACAATTCGCCCAACAGTTTCTTTTTTCGTTTCAATTCATATATAAATTGACTTAGATAACCATAGGGTTTATGAAGGATGAAATGCTGGTGGAACATAAAAATACGCAAAGGAATGAGATGCAAATTTAGGTTTTACTTTTTTTATTACTATCAAAAAGATCAGCTAATAAAATCGTTAGTCCTTGAGCATGTCTTTTATTTCGATAAAATTACCATCAACCACTTCAATTTCTAATCCTAAAATATGCGCTATAAGATTATAAATACTAACATTACGGAATGCCTTCACCGTCTTATTTATTTTAAAATCAGGACCTTTAGCATAAAATATAGCATGCATGTCTTTTACTCTAGTATCGTACCCATGGGTTCCTCCCTTTATTTTCTGCATCCTGTTTTCTACCAAGCTGTACCCTTTTTTAGCTTCTATTACAAAATCTAACGTTCTAGTGTTAGTACCATAATGAAGTCTCCTTGGTAATTCACCGGTTTTCCAGTAGCGTATGTGTGGTACTTTACTAAGTCCTCTAGAGATAGAATCCCGACTATCAGGATGTGCACGGATACTCATCACAGGATTAATTACTGCTGCGTATTCTAGCCAACTGGGCTTTAAATAATCTAAAACAGCCACTTTTTTTACATTACTAATGCTTGCCATTCCATGATCCGAAACTAGTATTAAATTAATCTGCTTTCCTATTGGTAACCCATCTAACTTATTAGATAGACTACCTATTATTGAATCCATTTTATGAACTACAACCTTATTTTCATTAGACAAAGGTCCAAAGGTGTGTCCTGTATGATCCGGTTCATCAAAATAAAGAGTAATTAAATGTGGGCGTTCCTTTTCTGGTAGTTTAAGCCATTCAATCACGGTCTCGATCCTGCTGCTATAAGGTACTGAAGCATCATACATTTTAAATATACTTGGGCTTCTCTCTCCAGTATCAGAACCCGGCCAGTAAAATGCAGCGGTTCTAACACCTTGCTGCTCTGCAACATTCCAAATGGGGTTTCCACCATAAAAACGAGCATCCGTTTTAGCATTACTACCTAAAGAAAAGACTTCTTTAAACTTTGGATCATAAAAAACATTATTGACAATGCCGTGGTGATCTGGGTACAAACCCGTTACCATACTATAATGATTCGGGAACGTTTTTGTCGGGTATGAGGGTTTCATTGACTTTGCTGTTACGCCTTTATTTGCTAATCTATTTAAATTTGGTGTATCAAAGTACTTATTATAATCCCAACGAAACCCATCTAAGGACACCAAGACAACATACGGTTTATCACTTTGCTGTGCATAACCGCCGAAAACAAAAAGCAATAAGAATAGCAATACGATACTTTTTTTCATCTCTCGAGCTTTAATTTTTCATAAAGATATTATTTACTACTATTTTTACATGTTAAGAACTTAAAATACAATGATAATAATTAGAATATTCCCGACACTACCCCTCTTTCAAAGAAGTTTGCTCTTAGAATTGATAATATTCCATACTTTTACTTTTCACAATAACTAGTCTTTCAATGTCCAACATGCTCCCCTTTTTATTCTTGTTTATTATTGCCTTATTCATTGGTATTTTCATTGGGAAGCTCATTTTTTCAGCTCGTTTTCGCTCCGAAAAAATAAGCCTCGAAGAAAAACTGATTGCCTTTTCTTCTCAATTCAATCAACTGAAAGAGCAACTCTTAAATGATAAAACTATTTTTGAAAAGCAATTACAAAATAGCATTATTGAAAAAGAAACCATTCGTAACGAAAAAGACAGCTTGGCAATCCAACTTTCTAAAAAGGAGGTTGATTTTGAGAATCTATGGGAACGCAATAAGGAGCAAAAAAACGAAGTAGAAAAGCTTCAGGATAAATTTACCAAAGAGTTTGAGAATCTCGCCAATAAAATATTAGAAGAAAAATCTAATAAATTCACAGAACAAAACAAGGAAAATATGAAAAGTATCCTGTCTCCTTTGCAAGACAAGATTCATCTATTCGAAAAAAAAGTCGAAGATACGCACAAAGAAAGCATCGACTACCATGCAGCTTTGCGCCAACAGATTCTTGGTTTACGCGAGATGAATGTCCAAATGAGCAAGGAAACTATCAACCTCACTAGGGCATTAAAAGGGGATAGTAAAATGCAAGGCAACTGGGGAGAATTAGTGCTAGAAAGAGTTTTAGAAAAATCAGGTCTAGAAAAAGGACGGGAATATGAGGTACAGCAAAGCTTTACCACAGAGGAAGGAAACCGTGTTTTTCCTGACGTAGTGATTAACCTGCCTGATGGTAAGAAGATGATCGTCGATTCAAAAGTTTCCTTGACTGCTTATGAAAAATACATCAACGAAGAAGACGACGATATAAAAATTATTTATTTAAAAGATCATGTCAATTCAATCAAACGTCATGTAGAACAACTAGGAAATAAAAACTACCAGGATTTATACCAGATAGAAAGCCCTGATTTCGTATTGCTTTTTATTCCTATCGAACCCGCATTTGCTATGGCCCTCAATGAGGATACAACATTGTATAACAAGGCATTCGAAAAAAATATTGTAATCGTAACACCTGCTACCCTACTAGCAACATTAAGAACGATTGACAGCATGTGGGCAAATCAGAAGCAACAGGAAAATGCATTTGAAATAGCCAGACAAGCTGGTGCATTATATGATAAATTTGAAGGATTCGTGGCTGATTTAATAAAAATAGGAAAGAAAATTGACGAAACTAAAACGGAATATAGCGGGGCGATGAATAAACTAGTGGAAGGAAAAGGAAATCTAATTATAAGTGTAGAAAAACTAAAAAAAATGGGGGCAAAAGCAAAGAAATCGCTTCCTGAAAAGATAGTAGCAAGAGCTGAACAAGATGAAAATCAACTATTAAACTAAGATCCGATGAGAAAATTTTTAAGCATTCTTTTGGCAGTCTTTATACTGTCAGTAATAAGCTATTTTACCTTTGTCTATCATGCTACCTATAGCGAAGGTGTTCGGTCTGGCCAACTTATCAAGTTTAGCCACAAGGGAGTCGCTTTCAAAACTTGGGAAGGAGAAATAAGCCAAGGCATGTCAGGTGCACAGATTTTTTCTTTCTCTGTATTGGACAAAGACAAACAAGTAATTACTGACTTACAAGAGAAAGAAGGACAATACGTAAAATTATCCTACATCGAACGCTACAAAACATTCCCATGGTGGGGTGATACAAACTATTTTGTCATAGGCGTAAAAGAAAAAGAATCTCCATTTAAAGCTAAATAAACATGAACAAGCCATACAAGACAGTTGCCTCTTCAAATATTACCATTTCAGAATTAATGTTGCCCTCGCATACTAATTTTAGCGGAAAGATACATGGCGGCTATATACTTTCCCTACTCGATCAAGTTGCATTTGCCTCTGCATCTAAGTTTTCGGGAAATTATTGTGTCACAGCCTCCGTCGATACCGTGGACTTCCTGAATCCTATCGAAGTAGGAGAACTAGTAACAATGAAAGCCAGTGTAAATTATGTTGGAAATAGTTCTATGATCATCGGCATTCGCGTAGAATCAGAAAATATCCAGACAGGAGCAATTAAACATTGTAATTCCTCCTATTTTACAATGGTTTCAAAAGACAAAAATGGGAAGAATGAAAAAGTCCCAGGCCTTATTCTTTCTAATTTAGAAGAAGTACGCCGATTCATTAACTGCTTGAAACAAATTTCTTTAAAGAAAGAAAAAGACCGTCATGAAGAAGTTTTTGATTACACTTCAAAAGAAACATTGGCTAGCCTAGGAAAGTACAATGTGATGGTTGAATTAAATTAGTTCTGTTCTCTAAAACTCTCTCTTTGTCGACAAAATAGCCGCTGGACAAATAAAGTGTAAAAACCTGTCTTTCAGTGATTAAGGTTATTTTTTACTCTGTATTTTACTGCCTAATCGAAATAAAAATCGTAACTTGAAGTAGTATCATTTACATTGTAAAATGAAAAAAAAAATACTCTTATTTTTGTTACTAAGTGCATTTATTATTGAAGCACAAGAAAAAATGACCGTCACAAATGGTATCATTATTTTTGAAGCATCAGTGCCCTTTTTTGAGCCTATAAAAGCTAAAAATAAGGAGGTAAATTGCATTTTGAATACTAGGAGAGGATCAATATCATTTATTGCGTATGTCAAAGATTTTCGCTTTGAAAGAGCCTTAATGGAAGAACATTTCAATGATAATTACATGGAGAGTAGAAGGTACCCTAAGGCTACGTTCAAAGGATTAATTGAAAAGTTCGACCTAAAAAACATATCCTCTGATGCAGAACGCTATTATATCAGAGGAAAAATAATAATGCACGGGAAATCAAAAAATATCCGCGTTCCTGCAAAGATTAAAAGAGTATCTACAGGATTAGAATTAACATCAGATTTTACTTTAAACTCTGATGATTATAATATTGAAGTCTCTTATGTGGTAAGAAGTAAAATTTCTAAAATAATTAAGGTTAGAGTAAAAGCAGTTTTTTAAGCGGTTTATAAATATCAAATTGCCAATATAGTACGTAAAATTTAATTCTAAATAACGCAACTAAAACTACTTTCTTCTAGTCCGTATAAATACAAAATAACATAAACTGAAAACTCCATGTTAACGAAATAAATTATTTTGATAAACAGAACCGAAGCGTGTCTTCTAAATTACTGTGTTTAAAATGAAATCCAGTTTTCTCTAGTTTATCAGATGAAATTCTTCTTCCCGTCAACACTATCTTAGACATTTCTCCAAAAATCATCTTGATCAAAAAACTTGGGACATTAGGAAGACAGATTTTATAACCATAAACTTTGGCCAATGTGTTAGAGAAAACAGTATTTGTAGTGTTGTCATTTATTGCGGCATTATAAGCACCATTCATTTGTGTGTTACTAATGGCTTCGAGATAAATTGCACATAAATCATCAACATGAATCCAAGGCATGTATTGTTTGCCAGATCCTAAGGCCGAACCGAGTCTGAATTTAAAAACAGGACTTAATTTATTTAGGACACCATCATTTTCACCTAACACCAATCCAGTACGTATTTTCACGGTACGTATTCCCAATTTTTCAAATTGATCTGCAGCTGCTTCCCATTTCTGACAGGTCAAACCCAGAAAGTCATCCCCCATAGCGGTAGTTTCAGTACAAATTTCTTCTCCGTTGACTGCTCCATAAATACCAACTGCCGATGCAGAAATAAAAGCATCTAATTTTTTATTACTTTTCTTTAGAACGGAATAAATAAGTTGGGTAGACTGTTCTCTACTGTTAACGATTTGCTCTTTTCGCTTCTTAGTCCATGGCTTTTCAGCGATATTAGCTCCTGCTAAATGAATGATATAATCAGCATTTAATACTGCATCCTTATCTATCGTCTGCTTTTCTACATCCCACGTATAATAAAAAACGCTTGCCGTATTTTTTATCTTAGCCCTACTTAATATGGAAACTGTATATCCGACATCAATCAAGGCCTTAGTTAACTCCCTACCTACGAACCCGGTACCTCCTGTTACTAATACATTCTTTTTCATAAAACTTTATTTATTGATTAAATTAAGTAATATCAAAGGTACAAAATAATTTTTGTTTAACTTTATTGTTATTTGGTTAAACATTCATTACCTTTATACTCTAATTTAAATAATTCAAAATGGCGACTAAGAAAACTATAATAACAAAAGACACAATCGTTTCTTTTTATATGGACTATGTTTTAGAAAATGGCGAAAAACCCAAATCAGTATATCTTTTCGCGAAATTAAACGGTTTTACAGAAGCCGAGTTTTATGACTTTTTCGGTACTATTGAAAGTTTAGAAAAAGAAATATTTAAAATATTTTTAGAGAAGACAATCGAATTACTTCACAAAGACAACAACTACGAAGGCTACGACATGAAAACAAAGATGTTAAGTTTTTATTTCACTTTCTTTGAATTGCTAACTGCTAACAGAAGTTACGTTACAATGAGCTTAAAGAAGTATGACAGCAATATAAAAAACGTATTACAGCTTTCAGGACTTAAAGAGAGTTTTAAAACATATGTGGCAGATATTATAACGGACGATTTCCGCACAAAGCAAGAGCAATTTCAAGAATTACAAACAAAATCAATTCAGGAAAGTTCTTGGATTCAGTTGTTATTAACACTTAAATTTTGGTTAGATGATGTTTCACCAAAATTTGAAAAAACAGATATCTATATTGAAAAGTCGGTGAATTTAAGCTTTGAGCTTATGGATACTGCTCCTTTAGATAGCCTAATTGATCTTGGGAAATTTATTTTCAAAGAAAAAATACAAAAAAAATAATGAAAACATTAGATTATATACCAACGTCCAAAATCGAAAGAGCTACTAAACTAGTGCAGACGGGAGCAAAGGTAGGCGTGAATTATCTTAGATACTACAGTGGGAAAATAGTTGATTCAGGATTGACGCGAGATAAATTAGATGAAGATAATGCTGAAGACATTTACGACGGTTTAAAGACATTAAAAGGGAGTGCATTAAAAGTTGCTCAAATGTTAAGTATGGACAAGAGTTTTTTGCCGCAAGCTTACGTAGAGAAATTCTCTTTGTCACAATTTTCTGTTCCACCACTTTCAGCGCCACTAGTACTTAAAACATTCAAAACAAATTTAGGAAAAACACCTTACGAAATTTTTGACGAATTTAATGCTAATTCCGTAAATGCTGCCAGCATAGGCCAAGTACATTTAGCAGTAAAGAATAATAAAAAACTTGCAGTAAAGATTCAGTATCCAGGAATATCGGATAGTATATCCTCTGATTTGTCCTTGGTAAAACCTATGGCAATACGAATGTTTAATCTCAAAGGAAAAGGATCTGATCAGTACTTTAAAGAAGTAGAAGACAAACTGATTGAAGAAACTAACTATACATTGGAATTGAAACAAAGCCAAGAGGTTGTTGCCGCATGCAGAAAAATTGATAACTTGCTTTTGCCAGAATATTATCCTGAATATTCGTCTGAGAAAATAATCACTATGGATTGGATGACGGGAGTTCATCTTTCTCAGTTTAAAAATTCAGATCCAATAGTAGCAGATAAAATTGGTCAAGCCTTATGGGATTTTTATATGTACCAAATCCATATCCTAAGAAAAGTGCATGCTGATCCGCATCCTGGTAATTTTTTAGTAAGTGATAAAAACGAGTTGATTGCGCTCGATTTTGGATGTATGAAAATAATACCAAATGAATTTTATGTTCCTTATTTCGAACTAATAGACCCGCAGGTAATTGATAACGCAGACCTATTCCGAGAAAAATTATTTGAATTGGAAATCCTTAGACCGGATGATACTGAGGCAGAAATCAAGTACTTCACTTCCCTATTTTATGATTTACTTTCTTTATTTACTAAACCTTTTCAGTCAGAAACATTTGACTTTTCAGACGAAGTATTTTTTGAAAATATTGCTTTATTAGGGGAACGCTTTGCCAAAGACCCAAACCTCAGAAAGATGAATGGAAATCGTGGATCTAAGCATTTTATTTATATCAACAGGACCTTCTTTGGTCTTTATAACTTAATGTTTGATTTAAAAGCTACGATTAAAGTAAATGATTATTTAAGATATTAACAATGACAGAACTACCTTTAACAGACTTAGAAAAAGACAGAGTGATCGAAATGGCGTGGGAAGATAGAACCACGTTTGATGCAATTTTACTTCAATTTGGACTAAAAGAGCAAGAAGTCATCGACCTAATGCGCAACGAAATGAAACCCAAAAGCTTTATAATGTGGCGCAAAAGAGTTCAAGGACGCAAAACAAAACACGAAAAATTACGCGGTTTTAAAGAAGGTCGATTTAAATGTACCATGCAAAGACAGATCAATAATAACAAAATTTCAAAACGTTAGGCTAAACAGAACTGAAATAAAAAATTAAATGAAATAATTATTAAATGCGTTAATGAAATATTCATTGATCTTATGAATAAAATGAATAGCGACATCAGTAAAAACAATTGGATTACAAAATAGAATATTAAACTAAATCAAGATGAAAAACATATTAATAGTAGGCGGAAGTAAAGGAATTGGTAATGCAATTTTATTGCAGCAATTAGAAAACAATCGCGTAATCAACATTAGCAGAAATGCCCCTGAGGTTTCACACGCTAACTTGACTCATTACTCATTAGACGTGTTAAAGGATGAGCTACCTCAAATAGACAATATCGACACCTTAATTTACTGTCCTGGTTCTATTAATTTGAAACCGATAGGTAGCTTAAGTATTGACGATTTTAGAAATGATTTTGAAATTAACGTAATTGGGGCTGTTAAAACGATTCAAAAATATCTACCGGTATTAAAAAAAGGAACAAGTCCATCAATTCTGTTATTTAGTACAGTAGCTGTTAAATTAGGAATGCCGTTTCACGCTAGTATAGCCACTGCAAAAGCAGGTGTAGAAGGACTAGTAAAATCGCTTGGAGCAGAACTTGCATCAACTGTACGTGTAAACGCAATCGCACCTACCATCACCGAAACAACTCTTGCAGCAAATATCTTAAGAAATGACCGCATGAAAGAAAACATGGTAGAGCGTCATCCTATGAAAAGTTATTTGAAACCACAAGAAGTAGCAGACATGGCTGCTTTTATTACTTCAGAAAAAGCCAAATCAATCTCAGGTCAAATTTTTGAAATGGATTATGGAATTGTCAGCTTCAAAATATAATTAAAATCAATCGCTGATAAGGCTAAAAAACAAGACTATGATAATTAAAGAAACGAAAAGTTACGAAAAAGTAGAGTTGTATGATACTGAAACTACAGACTCTATAGCTGAAAATTACACATCAATAATCCGTAATTTAGGTGAAGACGTAAATCGTGAGGGAATTTTAAGCACGCCAATTAGAGCTGCAAAAGCAATGCAGTATTTAACTCATGGATATGGGCTAGACCCACTAGAGATTCTAAAGTCTGCTCTATTCACAGAAGATCATAGACAAATGATTGTAGTAAAAGATATTGAGGTATATTCTATGTGTGAGCATCATATGTTGCCTTTTTTCGGTAAAGCACATATTGCATACATTCCAAATGGCCAAATCGTAGGACTCAGCAAAATTCCAAGAATCGTAGATGCATTTGCTAGAAGGATGCAAGTACAAGAGCGATTAACAGATCAGATAAAAAACTGTATTCAAGAGGCATTAAATCCTTTGGGTGTGGCAGTAGTGATCGAAGCACAACATATGTGTATGCAGATGAGAGGGATACAAAAACAAAACTCAGTAACAACTACGTCTTCATTTACAGGTGCATTTGAAGAAGACAAAACAAGAAGAGAATTTATTAGCTTGATTTCCAATAAATTTAGTTAAATTTAGCTTTCAAAACGAAAGCTATGAAAATTCTCTTAACAGGTGCAACAGGATACATTGGAAAACGGCTCTTACCTCTTTTAATTGGACAGGGCCATCATGTAGTTTGTTGTACAAGAGATAAAAACAGGTTTTAT
>JBLIKD010000016.1:0-22744 GCA_047636275.1 Flavobacterium sp.
GCAAAGGCACTCATTTTTATTCAAAACTCAGTGTCGGCGAGTTTTTAATAGAAGAAAACGAAATTAAAATAGGAGATACGATCCTTATTATAGGAGCAACTACTGGAGAACAAGAATTAACTATCGAGGAAATGTTAGTGAATGAAGTAGTTACAGAAAAAGCGGTTGCCGGGGATATTTGTACCTTCAAATTACCTTTTAGAATCCGTTTATCCGATCGATTGTATAAAATTTAAAGCCCTGTTTTTATCATAAATTTTAAAAAAAGCCTCTTTCACAACCTTGAAATAGGCTTTTTTTTATAAAACATTTAATTTTTGGTAATTTGCTACTTTTGTATCAGTCTCTTAAAAAATGCTATATTTACACATTAATCTTTTTAAGAACATAAGTTGTGCGCGTCACAACACTATATATAAAATTATGGCATGTACAAGTTGTTCAACTTCTGACGGTGGATCGCCGAAGGGTTGTAAAAATAATGGGACTTGCGGCACCGATAGCTGCAATAAATTAACTGTATTCGATTGGCTTTCTAATATGAGCTTACCTACTGGACAAGCCCCTTTTGACTGTGTTGAAGTTCGTTTCAAAAACGGAAGAAAAGAATTCTATCGCAATACTGAAAAATTGACTCTGAGTATGGGAGACATTGTGGCAACTGTCGCTTCTCCTGGACATGATATCGGAATTATTACTTTAACCGGAGAATTGGTGAAAATCCAAATGAAGAAAAAAGGAGCAAATCCTGACAGTAACGAGGTTCCTAAAATCTATAGAAAAGCATCACAAAAAGACATTGACATCTGGTCTGCGGCACGAGAAAGAGAAGAGCCAATGAAAGTTCGTGCACGTGAATTAGCAATTTCCCAAAAACTGGAAATGAAAATATCTGATATTGAATTTCAAGGAGATGGATCTAAAGCTACGTTTTACTACACAGCAAATGACCGAATTGATTTTAGACTTTTGATTAAGGATTTCGCCAAAGAATTCAGTACTCGAATCGAAATGAAACAAGTTGGTTTTCGTCAAGAAGCAGCTCGTTTAGGAGGAATTGGTTCCTGTGGACGAGAATTGTGCTGTTCCACTTGGTTGACAGACTTTAGAAGCGTAAATACATCAGCAGCACGTTACCAGCAGCTGTCCTTGAATCCACAAAAATTAGCAGGACAATGCGGTAAATTAAAATGCTGTCTTAACTACGAGCTCGATACTTATATGGACGCCTTGAAAGGCTTCCCTGATTTTGAAACCAAATTAGTAACCGAAAAAGGAGATGCAATTTGTCAAAAACAAGATATTTTCAAGGGATTAATGTGGTTTGCCTACACTAATAATTTTGCTAATTGGCATATCCTAAAAATTGAAAAAGTACAGGAAATCATCGCCGAGAACAAATTGAAAAACAAAGTATCTTCGTTAGAGGATTATGCAGTTGAAGTCATTCAAGAAACCGAAAAAGATTTTAATAATGCTATGGGGCAAGAAAGTTTAACCCGCTTTGATCAACCTAAAAAAAGAAAAAAAACAAACAAAAAACCAAAGTCAGCAGTGGAAAACAGACCGGCTGGAGAAAATAAAATTATCGCAAACAACAAAAAGCAAGCAAATACCTCCCCATCCGGTGCAAGCGAAAAGAAACCTGCAATAACAAGAAAACCAATAATTATTACTAAAAATGAAGCTAAAAAATAGCATTCTTTTCATTTTGATTGCGGTAGTCTTTTTTTCGTGTGACAAAAAAAGAGTCTTTGACGAATATAAGTCTGTGGGAAGTGCCTGGAATAAAGATAGTATCGTAACATTCGATTTGCCTGAATTAGATTCCACAAAACGATATGATTTATTCATCAATTTAAGGGATAACAACAATTATCAATACAACAATCTCTTTTTGATTGTTTCTGTTGAAAAGCCCAACGGCTATACAAAAGTAGACACCTTAGAATATCAAATGGCAGAACCTGACGGAACCTTATTAGGTAACGGGTTTACAGACATAAAAGAAAGTAAGCTGTTTTTTAAAGAGAATGTGAAATTCAAGGGGAAATACAAAGTCCATATAAAACAAGCGGTTAGGGAGAACGGTAAGGTCCCTGGAGTAAAGCTCTTAGAAGGAATTACGGAAGTGGGATTACGAATAGAAAAAAAAGACTAGTATAATTTATGGCTGCTAAAAAAAATAACAATCGCGGCACTACTGCCAATAAAGATTTTAAGTATTATACTAGAACATTTTGGAAGATTTTTCTTTTAGGGATGGGTGGTATCCTTCTGTTTTTCTTATTTGCCTCTTGGGGGCTTTTTGGTACCATGCCTTCTTTTGAAGACTTGGAAAACCCAGATTCTAATCTAGCCACTGAAATTATTTCAGCAGATGGAGTGGTATTAGGAAAGTATTTTCAAAAAAATCGATCTCAACTAAAATACTCCGACTTGCCTAAAAATTTAGTGCAAGCCTTAGTAGCAACCGAAGACGAGCGTTTTTTTGAACACTCAGGCATTGACGGGAGAGGAACATTACGAGCTATTGCAAGCCTTGGAACAAGTGGTGGAGCAAGTACTTTAACACAGCAACTAGCCAAACAATTATTCCATGGTGAAGGTTCCAAGTTTTTGCCTTTTAGAATTGTACAGAAAGTAAAAGAATGGATTATTGCTATTCGATTAGAAAGGCAATATACTAAGAATGAAATCTTAGCGATGTACTGTAATGTCTATGACTTTGGGAACTATTCTGTCGGGGTTAGTTCTGCTGCACAAACCTATTTTTCAAAAGAACCGAAAAATTTAGCTATCGAAGAATCAGCCATATTAGTGGGGATGTTCAAAAATTCAGGTTTATACAATCCAGTACGAAATCCTGTAGGGGTGAAAAACAGGAGAAATGTGGTACTTGCGCAGATGGCGAAAGGAAAGATTATTACGGAAAAAGAAAAAGAGAGACTCCAAAGCTTACCAATTACTCTTGATTTTAAATTGGAAAGCCATAGAGAAGGATCAGCGACTTATTTTAGAGAGTACCTTCGTGATTACATGAAAAAATGGGTTGATGAAAACAAGAAACCCGATGGATCTGATTATGACATCTACAAAGATGGATTAAAAATATTCACCACTATTGATTCGAGAATGCAATTGCATGCTGAAGAGGCTGTTTCTGCTCACATGGCAAATCTTCAGGAAGAATTTTTTATTCAGGCAAAAAAAAATAAAAACGCTCCATTTGTAGGCATATCAGACAAAGAAACGCAGCGCATTTTAACCAATGCAATGAAATCATCAAACCGATGGTCTGTTTTAAAATCTGCAGATAAAAGCGACGAAGAGATTATAAAATCATTTAGCGTAAAAACAAAAATGACCGTATTTACGTGGAAAGGAGAAAAGGACACTATTATGACTCCAATAGACTCCATTCGTTATTACAAACATTTTCTACAATCCGGACTTATGGCTATGGAGCCTCAAACTGGTAACATAAAAGCCTGGGTAGGTGGAATTGATTATAAATATTTTCAGTACGACCATGTAGGTCAAGGCGCCAGACAAGTAGGCTCCACATTTAAACCTTTCGTTTACGCTACGGCGATTGAGCAATTGAACATGTCTCCATGCGATTCCATTATAGATGCCCCTTTCACAATGCCTGTGGGGCGCCACCACGTTACTGAAGCATGGACCCCAAGAAACTCCAATAACAAATACATAGGAATGGTTACGTTGAAAAAAGCATTAGCTAATTCCATAAACACCGTCTCTGCAAAGCTAATGGATAAAGTAGGTCCTGAAGCAGTAGTTAAGTTAACTCATAAATTAGGAGTGAAATCTGAAATACCGATTCAACCCTCCATCGCATTAGGGGCGGTTGATATTACCGTAGAAGATATGGTTGCGGCGTATAGCACATTTGCAAATCAAGGTGTTTATACAAAACCGCAGTTTTTATCAAGAATCGAAGACAAAAGTGGCGTCATTATCTATGAACCAATACCTGAATCTCATGATGTGTTGAACAAGGACATTGCCTTTGCCATTATTAAACTATTAGAAGGGGTGACTGAGGGAGGCTCTGGAAACAGATTAAGGACCGATGGCGGAGGTTATGGATATGATAGAATTACGGGGTATCCTTATAAATTCACCAATCCTATTGCAGGTAAAACGGGAACAACGCAAAACCAGTCTGACGGTTGGTTTATGGGGATGGTTCCAAATCTGGTAACGGGTGTTTGGGTAGGTTGCGAAGATCGTTCGGCCCGCTTTAAAAGTATTACCTACGGGCAAGGGGCTACCGCTGCACTACCTGTTTGGGCCTACTTTATGAAACTTTGTTATGCTGATGAAAATTTAAAAGTGTCGAAAGGAGAGTTTGAAAGACCTGCAAATCTTTCGATAAGAGTAGATTGTTATAACGCACCCGCTGCAAAGGATACGACCGCAACTTTACAGAATACAGATGAATTTGAATTCTAATACCGATTACGCATTAGATATAGTCCTATAAAAGTAGGACTGTTTTCCTACTACATTTGCATAATACTAAATATATTCGGACTTATAAATACCTATATTAGGTACAAGCCCAACAATGATTAAATGGATTTACTAATTTTCGATTTCCAGTAATTTGCTTTTCTCACAACTAAAAATGTTGAAATATGCAGCTGCTTGGACTAAAAAAAATAGACTATGATAAATAAAAAAGTAGATAACGTTCAAGTTGCGCTTGAAGGCCTTGAAAATGGAATGACTATCATGTTAGGTGGCTTCGGTCTCTGTGGTATCCCAGAAAACTCAATCGCTGAATTGGTGAAAAAAGAGACTACCGGTCTGACTTGTATATCAAATAATGCGGGTGTTGACGATTTCGGTCTTGGCTTATTATTGCACAAAAGACAAATCAAAAAAATGATCTCTTCCTATGTTGGAGAAAATGCCGAATTTGAACGCCAAATGCTTTCTGGAGAACTTGATGTGGAATTGATTCCCCAAGGAACTTTAGCAGAACGTTGTCGTGCTGCTCAAGCGGGAATTCCTGCTTTTTTTACGCCTGCGGGCTATGGAACTGAAGTCGCTGAAGGAAAAGAAGTAAGAGAATTTAACGGTAAAATGCATGTGATGGAGCTGGCTTTTAAGGCTGATTTTGCTATTGTAAAAGCCTGGAAAGGAGATACGGCAGGAAATCTAATTTTTAAAGGAACTGCAAGAAACTTTAATCCGTGCATGTCAGGAGCCGCTACGATCACCGTTGCTGAAGTGGAGGAATTAGTTGAAGCTGGAACGCTTGACCCTAATCAAATTCATATTCCTGGAATATTCGTGCAACGTATTTTTCAAGGATCAAAATATGAAAAAAGAATTGAGCAACGTACAGTAAGAATCAGATAATGAGAAAAGAAGCTAATTAGAGAATGTATACCATTTTTCTAATTTACTAGTTTTCTAATTAATATATAAATATTATGGCATTAGACAAAATAGGTATCGCAAAACGTATTGCACAAGAACTTAAAGACCGCTATTTCGTGAATTTAGGAATAGGTATTCCAACATTGGTAGCCAATTATATCCCTGACGGAATTGACGTTGAATTTCAAAGTGAAAACGGGGTTTTAGGTATGGGCCCCTTCCCTTTTGAAGGAGAAGAAGATGCGGATATCATCAACGCCGGAAAACAAACCATAACAACATTACCAGGAGCTTCCTTTTTTGATTCAGCGCTTAGTTTTGGAATGATTCGTGGCCAACATGTTGACTTAACTATTTTGGGCGCCATGGAAGTTTCTGAAAACGGAGATATCGCCAATTGGAAAATTCCAGGAAAAATGGTAAAAGGAATGGGCGGCGCCATGGATTTAGTAGCGTCTGCCGAAAATATCATTGTCGCCATGATGCATGTCAACAAAGCGGGGCAATCCAAGATTCTTAAAAAGTGTAGCTTGCCATTAACTGGTGTGGGTTGTGTGAAAAAAATAGTAACTGAATTAGCTGTATTAGAGGTGACACCCGAAGGATTCAAGTTATTAGAACGTGCACCTGGAGTAACAGTTGAGTATATTATTGCCTCTACTGAAGCAGAATTAATTATTGAAGGAACTATTCCAGAAATGGTTATTGATTAAGGACTATTTGCCTTGGTAAAAAATTAATAGTGTAATCAATAATAAAAAAGCCTCAAATCGCTGTGAGGCTTTTTTTATGCTCAAATTAATCACAAGCAATACTATAGTTTAACTAAATAGCAATTATTAAAAACGCAAGTTGAGTTGCTTTAGATTTTCTTTACTAAATGGTTTTTCAAGAAAATTAATTATTTTTGAATACGAGGCTGCCTTATCCTTGTCAGCTTGATCCACGGACGAAGTAACCATAATAACCTCAATTTTTTTATCAAAATCGACTTCGTGAATAATATCTAATAATCCCCAGCCATCCATAACAGGCATGTTAATGTCTAAAAATAACAAAATGGATTCTCCATCATTAGAAAGGCTATCGAAAAAATCCAACGCTTTATGTGCCGAATTAAAGGTTTTCGGTGCATCGTGGAGGCCAACGCCTTGAATTATTTTATTGTGTAACAACAGAATTATTTCATCATCATCTACAACCACCACATGATAACTCATTTATCTTCTGTTTTATTTATTGTTTCTGTTTTTTTTACAATATCCCTAATAATAGCATCAAGTTCTGCTCCTGAATCAAAAAAATGATTCAATAGGTCTTCGTAATCTGACGGTATTCTACCTGAGTCCTTTATATAATCAACAATAGACATCATTTTTGCTAATGGGGCCCTCACTACATGAGAATGTGTCCAAGCAATGTCTTTGAGGCTTTTATTCTGGTCTTCAATAGTAGTCACATACTGCATCTGCTTGGTGATGTCATTTGCCATGACCAGTTTTGATTTCTGATTATTAAAGAAAATAATATTACTTTGAATTTCTACATCAAGTATAACTCCGTTCTTTTTCTGATGTCTTAAATATTTTTTTTTTAAGTTATCTCTATATTGACTAAAAGAGTGAACTTCCTCGTCAAAAAGCGGGTAATCTGCTACTAGTCGTATTTCTTTTATGGTCATATTAAGAAACTCCTTTTTTGTATAACCATATTTCTTTATGGCAGCCTCGTTGACATCCAGAAAATAAAAAGTCCCCAAATCGTATACCCACATAGCCAGCGGACTTAAATGAAAAAGATCGCTATAACGCGTTTTTGCATCATCGTATGAATAAATTATTTTTTTTCGCTCAATAGAACAAATAATGCTCTTATACAACGTAGCAGGTATTAAGTCTTCCTTTATTAAATAATCTGAAATGCCATGTGAAATCGACCTAATACTGAAATCAACATCTTCATTTGAGATTAATAAAATTATGGGACAGAACAATACCTTATCTACCATTTCATTAACCAAATTTTGCGCACTTATATCTGGTAACGTGAGATCTAATAGAACAACGTCAAAAAATTTATCTTCAGAAGACAAAATTACGGATGCTTCTTCGAAGTTTTTTGCACGTTTAATTTCCATAACAACATTCAGCTCTATTAGCAACTGTTCAATTCTCTTAAAATCACTAAAGTTATCTTCTACAACTAAGATTAAATATATTTTCTCGTCTTCAATCATTTTGCTTAAAAAATTGTAGTGGGTTTTGTAAGAGCTTAAATTTAGTGATCTCTTTTTTACTCTTATTTTTTTCAACTAATCGAATGCTTAAAAAAAGAAACGGGATATTCTTGATTTTATTTTTAGAGCGATAGTGAGAAAGCAAATATACCATTCCTTTTTTGACATGGCGAGACAATTAAAGCTATTTTATATCAGTCAAACTAATCTTTACTTTCCGCAGGAATAGCCTCAATTAGCATCTTTGTATATTCTTTTTGGGGATTGGCGTACAAAGCGTCCGCATCTGCAATTTCCTCTATTCGTCCCTGATTCATAACCAAAACCTGATCGCTCATGTACTTAACTACTGCTAAATCATGTGAAATAAAAATGTAAGTGAAGCCAAAATTCTCTTTTAACTCATTTAAAAGGTTTAAAACCTGTGCCTGAACTGATATGTCCAATGCAGAAACTGATTCGTCACAAACGATTAATTTAGGCTGTAACGCAATAGTCCTCGCTATTCCAATTCGTTGTCTTTGTCCTCCTGAAAACTCATGTGGATATCTATTAAAATACTCGGCTCCTAAACCAACTCTTTCGAGAATTTCAATCGTTTTGGCTTTTCTTTCTTTGTCATCTTTATGCAGGCCATGCACTTTCATAGGTTCCATAATAGCTTTACCTATAGGAATTCTCGGATTTAGTGACGAATAAGGATCTTGGAAAATAATCTGAATATCCTTTCTTAGTTTTTTTATTTCCTTAGCTCCCAGTTTGGTTATATCCTGACCTCTGTAAACTATTTGTCCTGAAGTCGCTTTGTCTAATTGCAATATGGCATTCCCTAATGTTGATTTACCACAACCACTCTCCCCTACCAACCCTAATGTTTCTCCCTCATACAATTTAAAACTTACGTCATTCACCGCTTTGAAACCTGATTTCTTCCCAAAGAAACCCGCTGAAGAAAAATATTCTTTCTCCACGTTAATAACTTCAAGTATAGGTTTCTGACTGTATAGTTTATCGTGAAAACGAGTTCTGTCTTCTTGAGTCACCACTTCCGCATTTATAGTGTTCTCTAAGAAGTCCTGAATCGTAGGTAATCTTTTCAATCGAAAATCTAAAGAAGGACGCGAAGCAATTAAAGCTTTCGTGTAATTATGTCGCGGATTTTTAAAAATTTGTTTTACTTCCCCTTGCTCCACAATTTCACCCTGGTACATCACTACAACCCGATGGGCAATAGCTGAAACTAGCGACAAATCGTGTGAAATAAATATGATACTCATTCCCGTTTCTTGCTGAATCTCTTTCAACAAATTAATAATTTCCTTTTGAACGGTTACGTCTAAAGCTGTTGTAGGTTCATCTGCAATTAATAATTGCGGTTTGCAAGCAATGGCCATCGCAATCATGACACGTTGTTTTTGTCCACCTGAAATCTCATGAGGGTATTTATCGAATACTATTTCTGGATCGGGTAATTTTACTTTCTCAAATAACGACAGTGTCTCCCTTTTGGTTTCTGATGCAGGTAAATCCGTGTGTTGTAATAGAATTTCCTGTACCTGAAAACCACATTTCAGTGATGGATTTAGCGAGCTCATTGGTTCTTGAAAAATCATCGCAATCCGGTTTCCTCTAAGTTGCTGCAATTCTTTTTCGCTTAAGTCACCAATGCTTTTAGTATCAAAAATAATAGTACCGTCTGAAATTTTCGAAATCGTAGCAGGCAACAATCCCATGATAGCTAAAGAAGAGACTGATTTCCCAGAACCAGACTCCCCTACAATCCCTAGGATTTCATTGTGCTGCAAATCATAACTGATCTTCTTGATAACAGAACTATAAACCCCTTCTTTTTTAAAAGAGATCTCGAGATTTTGAATGGAAAGTAAGGGCTTTTTCATAATGGTAAAAGTAAAAATTTAACCGTTTGAAACACAATGTTTTTTAAGGACTCGCGATCGAAGAAATTCCAATATCAATAATTAGAATAACCACTTAATTTCCATTTATTTAAATATCTGACAACTGTTTATTAAACGTGAATAATCTCGTCTTCAATCAATAACTCTTCTCTTCTAAGTCTGAGAAAAATCTGAGCAACAGCAACGGTGTCTTTTTCACAATAGGCTACAATCCGATCTATGTCTTTATCTACATAAAAAACATGCCCTACTTGACTACCATCAATATCGCCTTTAGGAGATGGTATACCAAGTACTTTACACATTAACTTTAAAGACGTGTAATGCTTGTAATCCCCGAACTTCCACAATTCCAGTGTATCCAGATGCGGAATTTCCCATGGTTTCTTACCGAATAGATTCAGTTTGTCAGGTAGTGCTATTTGGTTAATAATCATTCTTCTTGCCAAGAACGGAATATCAAATTCTTTGGCATTATGGCCGCACAAAATATGTTGTGGTTGATTAAAGTGATTGTATAATAGGTCATTGAAATCCTTCAAAATCTTCCTCTCTTCGCCAAAGAAAGACGTGACCCTAAAATTGCGAATATCCCCTTTAATCACAAAATAACCCACAGAGATACAGGCAATTTTTCCAAATTCAGCCCATATTCCCGCTCGACTATAAAAATCTTCGGCAGTGTGTTCTTCTTTTCGCTGGTATTGAGTTTTATGCGCCCAAAGGTCTTTCATTTCCGAGTCCAATTCATTATAATCTTCGGCTTCAGGAATAGTTTCTATATCTAAGAAAAGTATATTATTTAGGTTTATTTTTTCTATCATATTGTATAATTAGAAAATATAATGGTTAGAAAATTCAAAAACAAATTCCCACCAATAAAAGTAATTTTTAGTAGCTTAATTTGGACTTAAAAATACATAAAAAACAATCTTTATTTATTAATGTTCTTTCTAATTAAAATAAACTTTGCTGGGTTGTTGGGTTTTCGTGTTCCAATAGCCACTTTTTACGCCACAATCCTCCTGCATATCCGGTGAGCGAACCGTTCGTACCAATGACACGATGACAAGGCACAACAATCATGAGCGGATTCTTTCCATTGGCGGAAGCCACAGCACGAATTGCCTTCGCATCGCTTACCGTTTTTGACTGTTCTAAATATGTTCTGGTAGTACCATATGGAATATCTAATAATGCTTTCCATACTTTTTGTTGGAATTCAGTTCCTTGAGGATTCATCTTAAAACTAAAGCTATGTCTTTTCCCTTCAAAATATTCGTTGAGTTGAACAACCGCTGCTTGTAAAACAGGGGTAATTGCAATCGAAATAGTTCCTTCATCTGAAACATTAATAGAGGAAATTCCGTTCTCGTTTCCAGCAATTTTAACTATTCCTAATGGAGTTTGAATATGAGCTATTTCCATTTCATAAATATAAAAAATATTCTTAAATATCCGCTTAAAACAAACGACCTACAAGATGAGAATCTTATAGGTCGTTCACCCGATAGTAGTATAACTCAAAACTTACCTATAATGAAGACGGCATCTTTGCTGTTTTATCTTTAAAAATATAAAAATACAGTGTGCGTCAGCAAAGAGCAACTTGCGATACAATTATTGTAATTTACTATAAATATAAGCTTCTAAGCCTTTTAATTCTTCTTCAGACATGGCTTTTGTAATTACAAAATTTGTTTTCATCACTTCGTATTGACTCGGGTCTACTATTGGCGCAGCGTCTTCTACTAGGAATGCGATAATATTCCCGTTTTTAGCCTTGTAAATTGATGCTATGTCTTGTACACTAGGTCCAATCACTTTTTGATCTACTTGATGACAAGCTACACAATTCCCTTTACCATTAAAGAGAGACTCTCCTAATGCTACTGGTGTTCTCACCTCTACGGGCATTCCCTCATTAACAGTAGCTTCTGGATTTTCGGTATCAGTTACTTTTCCAATAGCCTCCTCTCCCTTTCCTTTACACGAGAATGTTAGTAATACAATCGCAATAAAAATTATTTTTTTCATAATTTGTAGTCTTTAAATGTAAAGTTAACGTATTTATAAAATGATACTTATCACTTTTCTTTATTTAAAATTACAGCGGCTTCCTTTGCGAAATAAGTAGAAATTAAACTTGCACCAGCACGTTTGATACACATTAATTGTTCCATCATAGTGCTGTCATGATCCAACCACCCTCTCTCCGCAGCGGCCTTTATCATGGCGTATTCACCAGAAACATGATATACGGTTACCGGAACATTTACCGCATTTTTCACTTCTCGTACAATGTCTAAATAAGCAATTCCTGGTTTTACCATTACCATATCTGCTCCTTCTTCCACATCCCAAAGTGCTTCTTTGACAGCTTCAATACGATTAGCGTAGTCCATTTGATATGTTTTTTTATCTTTTGGAATATCGTTATTGTCCACTGGTGCACTGTCTAGTGCATCACGAAATGGTCCATAAAACGCCGAAGCGTATTTAGCCGAATAGCTCATGATACCCACATTATGGAACCCTGCAACATCAAGTCCTTCACGCAATCGTAAAACACGTCCGTCCATCATGTCAGACGGCGCAACAAAATCGGCTCCAGCAGCTGCATGTGAAACAGCCATTTTTACCAAAGCATCATTTGTAGCATCGTTTGCTACCTCTCCATTTTTTATAATACCGTCGTGACCATATATAGAATAAGGATCTAAGGCTACATCTGGCATGACGATCATTTCAGGACAAACCGCTTTGATGGCACGAATAGCTTCTTGCATTAACCCGTCCTTATTCCAAGCTTCTTTTCCAGTATTGTCTTTAAGATTTTCGCTTACTTTTACATAAATATTCACCGCACGAATGCCCAAAGCATAGATTTCTTTGATTTCTTCCAAGGTTAAATCAATCGATCGACGAAAGATTCCGGGCATCGAAGCGATTTCAACTTTTACATTTTCTCCCTCTGCAATGAACATTGGAAACATAAAATCGGACGGACTTAAAGTGGTTTCACGCACTAAAGAACGAATAGATTCATTGGTTCTTAGTCTACGACCTCTGTGTAATGGAAACATATTATTTATGATTTTAGATTAATGAATTTTGATTTTAGATTTATGCCACAGGACGATTATAAATTGTCAATCATCATTATTTAATATTATTATATTTTTAATAAATAGAATATAACGTAACGACTGAATCAAATCTGCAAACTGAAACAATTAATCTAAATTCCAATCTATCGGATTTTCTAATACTTTGACTAATTTTTCTTCTTCACTTCCCACTTCTGGATGATGATCGTACACCCACTGTACATTTGGTGGTAAAGACATCAATATACTTTCAATTCTACCGTTGGTTTTTAGTCCAAACAAAGTTCCTTTATCATGTACTAAATTGAATTCTACATAACGCCCGCGACGTATTTCCTGCCATGTTTTATGTTCAGGCGTGTAAGCTAATTCTTTTCTCCTTTCTACTATTGGAACATACGCTTCGAGAAAACTATCTCCTACTTCACGAACAAAGTTAAACCAATCCTGCATAGATTGCTCTTCATTTGCTTTGCAATAATCAAAAAATAACCCACCTACTCCACGTGCTTCATTCCGATGTGCGTTCCAAAAATAATTGTCACATTGTTTTTTATATTTTGGATAAAAATCCGGATTATGTTTATCACAGGCTATTTTACAGGTTTGATGAAAATGTATTGCATCTTCTTCAAATAAATAATAAGGTGTCAGATCCTGTCCTCCGCCAAACCATTGCTGAATTACATTTCCGTTCTCATCATACATTTCGAAATAGCGCCAGTTGGCGTGAACCGTGGGTACCATTGGGTTTTTTGGATGCAGAACTAAACTCAATCCGCAGGCAAAAAAATCGGCCTCCCCTACATTAAATAATTTCTGCATGGCTTCCGGTAATTTACCATGCACCGCAGAAACATTTACTCCGCCTTTTTCAAAAACAGCTCCATTTTCGATAACCCGGGTTCTACCACCTCCACCTTCCAGACGTTCCCAAAGATCCTCCCGAAATTTAGCATGACCGTCGACAGCTTCTAAACCTGCGATAATTTGATCTTGAAGGTTTTGTATGTATGTGTAGAATTGTTCTTTCATTATAAATTTGCTTTTACAGAAGCTATTTTATTAAAAATTTGAAACGAAAATGTTTTACTTCCGGATTGAATATGCTCATAAATGGCAATTGCTTTCTCTGATAAATCGAATGAATTCTCCTTTGAAAAAGCGATTAAAAAATCAGCAACTTGCTCTTTTTGCCCCCAGTCCATATTGTGTTTATCTAATAGCGAGATCAAGTCTTTTTCTTCAATTTGATCCAAAATAACAGTTGTCAGTCCAAAATGAGTCAACTGATTATCGATTAGACCGGTGTCTTCTATATTCCAAAATTTAGGAACAAAAACCAAAGACAGTAAGGTACTTAACATATTGTCAATCTTTACTTTCTTTTCGTCTCGAACTCCTTTGTTTAACATCTATTTCTGCTGGTATTCCTTCACTGCGTCTACAAATGCTTTAGCGTGATCCACAGGAATATTTGGCAAAATACCATGTCCAAGGTTTGCAATGTATTTGTCTTTTCCAAATTCGTCAATCATCTCATTTACCATTTTCTTAATCACCGGAATAGGTGACAGCAATCTTGATGGGTCAAAATTACCTTGTAAAGTGATATTTCCACCGGACAAATATCTTGCATTTCTTGGTGAGCAAGTCCAATCTACTCCTAATGCAGAAGCACGACTTTTGCCCATTTCATTAAGAGCAAACCAACATCCTTTTCCAAAAACAATTACTGGAGCATGATCCGCTAAGGCTTCGATAATCTGATTGATGTATTTCCAAGAGAATTCTTGATAATCAACTGGAGACAACATTCCACCCCAAGAATCAAAAACCTGAACTGCATCAACTCCTGCTTTTACTTTTTCTTGTAAATATAGAATAGTTGTATCGGTGATTTTTTGCAATAAAACATGAGCCGCTTCTGGATGGCTAAAACAAAATCCTTTTGCTTTATCAAAACTTTTAGATCCTTGTCCTTCCACCGCGTAGCACATAATTGTCCAAGGTGAACCGGCAAAGCCAATTAGCGGTACCTCATCATTTAACATTTCTTTTGTCAATTTAATAGCGTCAAAAACGTATCCTAAGGTTTCATGTACGTCAGGAACAATTACTCTCTCTACGTCTTGAATCGTGCGAATAGGATTTGGTAAAAAAGGACCAAAATTTGGTTTCATCAATACTTCGATTCCCATGGCTTGCGGAATCACTAAGATATCTGAAAATAAAATCGCTGCATCCGGAGCAATTCTACGAATAGGCTGAACCGTGATTTCTGCGGCCAATTCTGGTGTTTGACAACGAGTAAAAAAATCATATTTATCACGCAAAGCGATAAATTCTGGTAAATATCTTCCAGCTTGACGCATCATCCAAACTGGTGGACGTTCAACGGTTTCTCCTTTTAATGCTCTTAAAAATAAGTCGTTCTTGATCATGTATTTAAATTTTAGCTGATGGCTCGATACTTTCTTCTGTATTATAATACTCTATAACTTCCACAATTACATCTTCGATTGTAGGTATTTCAGCAATTACAATGTTCTTTGTTTTCTTTAACTCTAATGCTTTTGCAGTGGTAGTACCGACGCAAAAACAAATTTCATTTTTGATTTTGTTGTTTGTCAAAAAGCTTTCAACTGCAGATGGACTAAAAAACATTATTCCATCAAATTTTTCCTGATCTGATATTTTAAAAGGCGCTAAGGTGGTTTGATACACTTCTATTTCATTAAAAGCAATCCCTCCGGTTTTCAATGCTTCTGGTAAGGTTTCCTTCCGCAAATTTCCGCTAAAAAATGTATAGCTTTCTTTGTTATAGATTAACGTAATTATTTCAGCTAATTCAGAAGCGTAATCCATATAAACGCTTACCGTAAAACCATTAGCCTCCAGTAATTCTTTGGTTTTAATGCCTACACAAAAGACCATTTTAGTTTTAAGAGCTTCCCAACCGTTTTGTTCCATTAAACTTACAACAGCATTTTGGCTACTGAAAATTAAATTAGTATTAATTTTATTTAATTCAAAAAGGTTATTTTTAATTTCAATGAAATCTTGTTCTAAAAGATCAAAATTAGCATCAAGAAATGCTTGTCTTTGTACATCTGACAATGTTTTAGTTGATAAAATGCTTGTTTGACTCATTATTTCTTCAAATTGTTTTTAATTTCCATCATTAATTTTGTTCCGCCATTATTTAAGACCTCTTGAGCAGAAAAGAAACCTAATTTTTTCCATTCTTCGATAGGCACAACCTTATCCACTTCAATTTTCTCTTTTCCGTCAAGCGAAAACAAAACACCTTGAAAATGAATCGTATCTTCCTTTTCGTTATAACACGCTAAAGCTCCAATAGGTGCCGTACAACCACCCTCTAATGTTTTTAGAAACTGACGTTCAATGTACGTTACAATTTCGGTTTCAATATCATTTAGATGAGACAAAGCGTCTACTGCAAACGAATCTTTCTGCATGGCGACAACAAGCATTGCCCCTTGTGCGGGAGCGGGAATCATCCAATCTAAATTGATATAATTTTGAGGTTTTAAGTTGATTCTTTCTAAACCTGCAGCAGCAAAAATAGCGCCATTCCAATCGTTGTCTTGTAATTTTTGCATCCTTGTATTTACGTTACCACGCAAATCAACTGCTTTATGTGTTGGATATTTGTTTAACCATTGTGCCTGACGTCGTAAACTTCCAGTAGCAATAATTCCTGATTCATTAAGGAAGTCGACATTCCCCTTGTGTACTAATATATCTAAGGTTGTGGCTCTTTCCAGAACTGCAGCTTGAACAATGCCGACTGGTAATGCAGTAGGAACGTCCTTCATGGAGTGCACCGCTATATCAACTTGACCATTGATCATGGCGATATCCAATGTTTTTGTAAAAATTCCAGTGATTCCGAGTTCATAAAGAGGTTTGTCGAGAATAATATCCCCTTGCGATTTGACAGCTACAATTTCGGTTTTATACCCCAAATCGTTAAGCTTTTTCTCTACCGTATGTGCCTGCCACAAGGCGAGTTCGCTGTCGCGAGTTCCTATTCGGATAATTTTATCTGCCATTTTAATTTTTTAATTCCACACAGCAACCTTTCGATTTACTATTAGATAATTTTATGAAATACTGCATCTGTTTCTATGTATAGGTCATCAGCAGTTTGTAGCTATGTATTGTTTTATACTTAAGTGGTTTCTGTACTAATCCACTTTCCTACTGTAGGAGCTACATAATTTTTCATTTGATTAAGTAGATCTTCAATATCATCACTAACTAAAAGCATTTTGTAGTTAACTTCCTTAAGAAAGCCTTTTTTCACCATTGTATCAAGTAAAACGATTAAGGCATCATAAAACCCATTACTATTTAAAACTGCGATTGGCTTTTTGTGAAGTCCAAGTTGAGCCCAAGTAAGCATTTCAAAAAACTCTTCAAGAGTTCCAAAGCCTCCTGGCAAGGTAATAACGCCATCACACAAATCATTCATTTTCGTTTTCCTTTCGTGCATGCTATCGACGACAATTAGTTCCGTCAATCCATTGTGAGCGATTTCTTTTGATCTTAAAAAATCGGGGATAACGCCAATAACTGTTCCTCCTCTATTTAAAACACCATCAGCTACTGCTCCCATAAGTCCAACATTAGCACCGCCATAAACAAGTTCAATTTTATGCTTTGCTAATGTTTGTCCAAGAATGGTTGCTTGTGACATGAAAGTACTATCTATTCCGGCACTTGAGCCGCAAAAAACTGTAATCCTTTTCATTTTTAATCAATGATTTCAATTTACGTTGCAATTCGCTATTTACAACGTTCAACCTAGCTTTAAAAAACACCTTACTTTACGTCAACGCCGATTTTAAAAACTTTTTCAATCCATTCGATGCTTTCATCCACCATGGTATCATCATCTTTTAAATGGTTGGCAAAATGTGTTGTTATTTTTTGGATAATTCTCGCACTGATGATTTCAGCCTGCTCTAAATTAAAATCAGAAATTTTTCTACTTTGAAAATCCAATTCTGATTTTTTTATAGCATTCAGTTTGTCCTTCAATGCATGGATAGTAGGCGCAAATTTTCGCCCTTTTGTCCAAACATTAAACTCTTCTTTTATCTCTTCGATGATTGCTTCAGCAGCAGGAATGTGCTTTTTCCTGTTTTCTAAAGTCTCATCTGTCAACTGAGATAAATAATCCATGTGAATTAATGTAACGCCGTCTAGCTCCTCAACATCTTGATTTACATTTTTAGGTATAGATAAATCTAAAATCAACAAAGGCTTTTTCAGGTTCAAAATTGCCTTGTCTACGGTAGGGTTTTGAGCACCGGTAGCAACTATTACAACATCTGCTTTTTGTAATTCGATATGCAACTCTGAATAATCCTTTACAATTAAATTGAGTTTACCTGCTAATTTTTCCGCCTTATCCTTCGTCCTATTGATTAAAGTGATCTGTTCGTTTTTAGTGTGTTTCACCAAATTTTCACAAGTATTCCGCCCTATTTTTCCTGTTCCAAACAATAGAATATTTTTATTTCCAATGTCTTCGACATTCTTAATGATATATTGAACAGAAGCAAAAGAGACAGAAGTGGCTCCAGAGCTTATCTCTGTATCTGTTTTAATTTTTTTACTTGCTTGAATTACTGCATTTACTAATCTTTCCATAAAATTACTGGCAAGACCCAACGACTTCGACTGACTAAAACTAGTTCTTATTTGGGAAATAATTTCAAAATCGCCAAGGATTTGGCTGTCTAAACCAGTTCCTACACGAAACATATGGCTTATGGCCTCCTGATTTTTATATACAAAACCTACTTTTTGAAATTCTTCAACACTACCTTTGCTGTTTTCACAGATTAGCTTTATTAATTGAAAAGGGTGTTCTGCAAATCCATAAATTTCAGTTCGATTGCAAGTAGAGGTTACGATTAAACTTTCAATCCCCTCGTTCTTTGCTTGATCCAGTAAACGTGTTTTAGCTAAAGTATCCAAGCTAAACCTTCCTCTAATCTCTGCATCTGCCTTTTTATAACTCAATCCAACGGAATAAAAATAGACATGCTTTGATAAATTGTTATTTTCCATATAAATACTTTTCCAAAAAGTGGTACAAAATTATCACTAAAGACTTTATAAAAACAACGCTAGAAGTACTTTTTGTGTCGCTGTATGTTTTTTTGTTTCTAATAGCCTATTTTAATGCTAAAATCGTTATTTTTGCAGGGAAATCAGGTTATAACGTGGGGCTTATTTAGAGTTGGTCTAAACTAATAAAGTTTATCGTTGTCGTTTTTTAAATTAAAAAATATCGCTATGAGTTCTCAAGAAATTATAAAAATAGAAGATGATTTTACCCTAATTCGTTTTCAAAACGACAGTGCCGAATCATTTAACGCCCAAAGGGAAGTCAGCAATGGCTTGATTCAATTTCATTTTGGATTAAAAGGAAGTGCAAAATTTATTTTCAATCAAGGTAATTATGCACTGGAAATGAAGGAAGAAAAATCCTTACTTTTGTACAATCCACAAAAAGAATTGCCACTAAATTTAGAACTAGCGCCGAATTCATGGGTGATTTCCGTCATTATATCAATAAAAAAATTTCATGCTTTATTTTCAACAGAAGCGAATTATATCACTTTTTTGAGTGAAGACAACAAAGATAAGAAATATTACAACGAAGGAAACATAAGTCCATCGATGGCTATTGTACTGTCCCAATTATTTCATTACAGCCTGCATCCATCCATCAAAAACTTGTATTACAAAGGGAAAGGGTACGAATTACTAAGTTTGTATTTTAATAGAACCGAAGACCCAAATGCTGAACAGTGTCCGTTTTTGATCGATGAAGACAATGTACTAAAGATCAGGAAAGCTAAAGAAATCATCATTGCTAACATGGCCGAGCCGCCAGGCTTACAAGAATTAGCAGACGAAATAGGGTTGAATTTAAAGAAACTAAAAATGGGTTTCAAACAAATTTATGGCGATACTGTTTATGGATTTCTATTTGATTACAAAATGGATTTTGCTAGAAAATTACTTGACAGTGGCTCTTATAATGTAAATGAAGTAGGATTAAAAATAGGATACAGCACAGGAAGTCATTTCATCGCAGCATTCAAAAAGAAATTTGCTACTACGCCAAAAAAATACTTGATGGCAATAAATCCGAATACGTAATCAATCATTGGTTTTATGTATTGAACAATAAATAAAAAATAGTTAATCGTATTTTATAAAAAAACTACTTTAACTACTTTTGCAACGAGATTACTCATTCTTCAAGTTCGCTCATTTTTAACAGAACAGCTGAAGCAATAATAACAAAAAAAATATTTTATGAAAGGTGTATTATTAGTCAATTTAGGTTCTCCCGAAAGTCCAACAGCAAAAGATGTAAAACCATATTTGGATGAGTTTTTAATGGATAAATATGTAATTGATGTTCCATTTTTACTGAGAGCCCTATTAGTTCGAGGAATAATTTTGCAAACAAGACCTAAAAAATCAGCAGCAGCTTATGCTAAAGTGTGGACAGATGAAGGTTCTCCGCTAATAGTACTATCAAAAAGAATGCATGCTAAAGTTAAAGAATTAGTGAATGTTCCAGTTTCATTAGCGATGCGTTATGGGAACCCCTCTCTTTTGTCAGGGTTACAAGAATTACATGACCAAGGTGTTACTGAAGTCATGCTTTTCCCCTTGTACCCACAACATGCTATGGCATCTACAACAACAATATTAGAATTAGCTGAAGATCACCGTAAAAAATATTTTCCAGAAATGAAATTTACGATAGTTCCTGCCTTTTATAATAAACCAGACTATTTACAAAACCTTGCCGATTCTATAAAAGGACATCTAGAAGGTTATGACTATGATCATCTTTTGTTTTCTTACCACGGGGTTCCGGAGCGTCACATTCGCAAAACAGACATTACGAAGTCACATTGTAAAATTGATGGATCTTGTTGCAATACACCTTCGCCAGCACATGAGTTCTGCTACCGTCATCAGTGTTACGAAACGACGAAACAAGTTGTCAAATTATTAGGTATTCCAGAAGGAAAATACAGCCAGACATTTCAATCACGTCTAGCGGGAGACAAGTGGCTTAGACCTTACACGGATGTTCAAGTAAACAAAATGCCTGAAAAAGGGATTAAAAAATTAGCTGTAGTAACACCTGCTTTTGTCTCTGATTGTTTAGAGACGCTAGAGGAAATCGCGATGGAAGCTAATCACGAATTTAAAGTACATGGCGGTACAGAATTCTTTGCCGTTCCATGTTTAAATGATGGTGATGCTTGGTGCAATACAGTAAGTAATTGGATTACTGAATGGGTAGATGTTGAAAAGACGAATGTATAAATGGCAGTTTCAGCCGAAGAACTAGGAACTGAAGATATAAAAAAACTCCTGATAAAACAGGCTGCTCCTGCTTCTATAGGGATTTTATTCATGTCCGTTAATATACTAGTAGATACTATATTTGTCGGACAATGGATAGGTTCACTTGCTATCGCGGCTGTAACTGTGGTCTTACCAATAACCTTCTTTATTTCATCATTAGGAATGGCTATAGGTATAGGCGGAGGATCTGTTCTTTCCCGGGCCCTTGGTGCAAAAAATACTGAAAAAGCAAAAGTAACTTTTGCTAACCAAATTATGATGACCTTTTTTTTGGCGTCACTTTTTGTGCTGTTGGGTATTTTTTTTAGTGCTGATATGTTACTGCTTTTTGGTGCGAAGGGCCCCATAATAAAACCGGCAACGGAGTTTTTCACTCCGATTATCATTTCCGTTCCTTTCCTGGCACTTTGTATGATGGGAAACAATATAATAAGGGCGGAGGGTAAGGCTAAATTCGCCATGGTCGCAATGATTATTCCCGCTTTTGTCAACATTATATTAGATATTATTTTTATAAAGGTGATGGGATTGGGGATGTTTGGCGCCGCTTTAGCTACATCCATTTCTTATTTTATGTGCTTCCTTTTTGTTCTGTGGTTTTTTGTATACAAAAGCGAATTAAGACTGAAAATAAGACATTTTAAATTACACCTACCCATAATAAAAGAGATTACCGAACTGAGTTTCGTTACTTTCTCAAGACAAGGCGTAGTGAGTATTTTAGCAATTATACTCAATCATACTTTATACTCCTACGGAGGAGAACATTCCATCGCCGTTTACGGGATAATTAGTAGGATGTTAATGTTTGCTCTATTTCCTATTCTCGGAATCACACAAGGGTTTATTCCAATTGCTGGTTATAATCATGGAGCTCAAAATTACGAAAGGGTGAAGGAAAGCATTCAAATTTCTATTAAATATGCAGCGCTATTAGCGTCGCTAATTTTTATTTTTATCCTTTATTATGCAACGCCTATTGTATCCGTATTTACAACCGATCCAAAAGTAATCGCAGAAACACCAGATGCCTTGCGTTGGGTATTTGCGGCTTCTCCTATTATTGCCGTCCAATTAATCGGAGCTGCCTATTTTCAAGCGGCGGGAAACGCTAAGAAAGCGTTGTTACTGACGCTTAGTAAGCAGGGTTTTTTCTTAATTCCATTAGTAATCCTTCTACCTAATTTTTTCGGCATTTTTGGAGTCTGGGTCGCCTTCCCTATTGCGGATGTCCTTTCAACCCTATTAACGGGTTATTTCCTGAGAAAAGAGATGACCACAAAATTGATTAAAACTGCTGATGAGCCATTATAAGAATCTTATCTTTGTTATTTCCTTCTTAAATTGCATTGATACCAAGTGCAAAAAATTAAATAATTGGAATAATAAAAGAGTGGCTCTCGAAAAAAACACATAAATGGCGATAACCGACGAAGAACTAGGAAACACAGACATAAAAAAACTACTAATAAAACAGGCAGCACCTGCCTCTATTGGGATTTTATTCATGTCACTAAATATCCTTATTGACACTATATTTGTAGGACAATGGATCGGTTCACTCGCTATTGCAGTCGTAACGATAGTTTTTCCAATAACGTTTCTAATTTCATCATTGGGAA
>JBLIKD010000017.1:0-22637 GCA_047636275.1 Flavobacterium sp.
AATACAGAAACGTTGTCTGAATCCTAATTCCTAATAAACGAACAGTGTTTATGTATAATCCTAAAGAAAACATAAAAACAGACATTCGTCAATTTATAATAGGTAAATTTGAGTGTAAGAGCTTTATATACAATGATATACTATTATTTATAAACAGTAAGAATGTTGCAGGGATAAAAAATTATAGAAATAAATAATTAAAATATTTAAATTATGAGTTATTCAGTAAAAAATAAAGTGGCTTTAGTAACAGGGGCAAACAGAGGAATCGGTAAGTCAATAGTTGAATCGTTAATAAACCACGGAGCTAAAAAAGTATATTTAGCTGTTCGGGATGTAACTTCAACTAAAGATTTAGAAGAAAAATTTGGGGATAAAGTAGTTACCGTTGAAGTAGATTTAGCTAATACAGCATCAATTCAAGCATTAGCGCAGCAAGCAATTGATGTGGACATTGTAGTAAATAACGCAGGTGTAGGTACTCCTCAAACGGTTCTTGGTGAAGATGTTGAAAAACATTTTGCTTTTCAATTAGAAGTAAACGCTTTTGGTTTACTACGTGTTGCTAATGCTTTTGCTAAGACATTAGAAGCAAATAAAGGAGCTTTAGTTCAGTTGAACTCTATAGCGTCTATTAAAAACTTCCCCCATCTTTCTACCTACTCTGCCTCAAAAGCGGCGTCATATTCGTTAACACAAGCATTAAGAATAGAATTAGGAGCAAAAGGCGTTGCCGTGCTGAGTGTTCACCCGGGTCCAGTCGCAACAGCGATGGGAGTTGCTGCAGGTTTTGAGGATGCTGCCGCTACTACAGTCGTTTCTGAAGGAATTATTAATGCACTTGAAGCAGGAGATTTTCACTTATTTCCAGACGAAATGGCAAAACAAATTGAAGCAGCTTATCAAAGCTTCTCTGATAATGTTGTAATGGTAGATTTCTCCGAATAATTAAGTAGGACAAGGAAGTGATTTAACTCTGAAAATTTTCATTAAGAATATTCGAAATTTAATTTAACTAAATCTGAAAAGATGAAAAACATAGCAATTAACGGGATGGGGCGAATAGGAAGGGCTGCACTCAAAGTGATATTGGACACACCAAAATTGGCATTAGTTGCAGTTAACGATATCGTTTCTGTAGAAAATATTGCATATCTAATTAAATATGATTCAGTTTATGGAGTTTATGAAAAGGAAGTAACGTTCGATGATAAAAACCTTATTATAGATGGTCAGAAAATTCGTTATAATTCAGTTCGTAATCCAGAAGAATTACCTTGGAAAGAAAACAATATTGATGTAGTAATTGAAAGCACAGGGTTTTTTACAGCAAGTGAGGATGCAAAAAAACATATTAAAGCAGGGGCCAAATCGGTAATAATATCTGCGCCTACAAAAAGCGTAGATATACCAAATGTAGTTCACGGCGTTAATTCTGCAGACGGAAAAACGGATGTCTTTTCTTGTGCAAGTTGTACTACAAATAATATTAGCCCCGTAGTTGAAGTCCTTGGGCGTAGAATTGGAATTAAAAAAGCTATAATGACAACAATTCATGCCTACACAGCTTCACAAGCAATAGTTGATGCACCTTCTAAAAAGAATTTTAGGATGGGACGTGCAGGAGCTAATAATATAGTTCCAACGTCAACAGGAGCTGCCATCGCTACAACAAAAGTATTGCCTGAGTTTGAAGGTAAATTTGATGGAGTTGCCTTGCGTGTTCCTATTCCTGTAGGTTCTATTTCAGATTTAACTTTTGTAACGGAGCGTCCTGTAACGGTTGAAGAAATAAATGCAATTTTTGAAGAAGAAGCTGCGACGGAAAGATACAATAATGTATTATCAACGACTACGGAACCTTTAGTGTCGTCAGATATCGTTAAAAACCCTTACGCTTCAACAGTTGATTTGAGTATGACAAGGGTTGTAGATGGAGATCTATTAAAAGTAATGACCTGGTATGATAACGAATGGGGATTTACCAACCAAATGATACGTCAAATTTTAGCAGAACTTTAAATTGGCCTTTTTAGCGAATAAGTTGGGACTTTATTGAATTACTTCTCGCTTGTAAATAAACACAAAGCAAATTAGTTTTAATAAAAAAGCTTGCTTTAGTAAGGGAAAGATGTAACGGGATTGATAATAATCTTTGAGCTAAAAGATATTTTAGAACAGAATATTGAAACAAAAATAAATATTAAAAAAAGAAGCTATGATAAAATTAACCGTACTATATCCTAACACACCAGGGTTAAAATTTGATAAAGAATATTACGTAAATAAACACGGGCAATTACTTACAGACTTGTTAGGTGATGCTATAATTTCATCTGATGTAAATATGGGAATTGCTGGTGGTGCTCCGGATACACCAGCGCCTTATGTGGTAATTGCAAACTTGGTTTTTGAATCTATGGAATCGTTTGAACATTCTTTTGGAGCAAATGCCGAAAAGATTATGGCCGATCTTCCAAACTTTACGAATGTTCAGCCACAAGTTCAAATTAGTGAGCTTTTATAAATAGATTGGTTTATTAAAGACTGATGAAGTTTTGACAGGAAGATAGTGACGGTAACTTATTAACAGCGAATCGAAAACATTAAAAAGATACTTGGAATGTCCCTGTAACAGATGAACCTTGTACAAAGGTAACATGAGTACCAGCAAACTTAATAACAGTCTTAGATAAGGTTTTAAATAACAAAACTAATTTAATCAGCATGGGAATACAGGAGATCAATATAAAAGAGATTACGCAGCAATGCATAAAAAACGTATTTAGAACAAATACAAATGAGGTTGGTTTTATTCATCTTGACTTCGGTAAAAACTTAACGCCTTACCAATTTAGGTCTATTATGGTGGATCTTAAGAATGAGTTATCAAAGTTCACTGTTGTTAAATATGACAAAAAATTAAGCTATCATTGGCTTGTACGTTTTGACCAGCAAGTCAATACCCCTTTTCACTTAGATAATGCAGCCAATCAATCTTTTTTGATGCTAGGATACGAACCAAGTGAAATAGAAAGTGAGTTACAAATAGCGGATTATTATAAATATGCGAATGAAAGCAGCACTGCAACAAAGGATTATCTTAAAAAGTTTACTCCAATATTTAAAGATGAAGAGTTAGAACTAGCGCCTTATGCTACTAAAGTAAACTTAGTGCAAAGCGATACTTATACAATTGTTTTAATCAATAATAGCAACCCAAAGTCCGCTCCAGAAACCTTAGGCGTGTTCCATAAGGCAGTAATCGTAAAACCGGATTTAAGCAAAAGTAGAATAGTAAATTCAATGGTTCTAAATATGTTACCCAAAGGGGTAATCAATGATAATGAACTTAATGACAAAGAATTTCTAAACAATGGTGTTATAAGTAAATAGCTGGCAGCATTTAACCCTGAGAACAAGGAAGACAATTGATGATAAAAGTTCAATAAAATCTAAAATCAACATTTATAAAATAAAAAATAGTATGATAAAAGTTAGCATAATGTATCCAAACGGTCCAGAGACGACCTTTGATGTTGATTATTATAAAAATTCGCACCTACCCATGATAGCCGAATCTTTAGGTGATGCTTTAAAAGGCATGGAATTTAACGTGGGAATAGGAGGAAGGGTTCCCGGTGAAATGGCGCCTTATGTGGCGATAGGACATCTTCTTTTTGATTCCGTGGAGGCTTTTAAAGACTCTTTTGCACCTCACGCGGAAAAATTTGCGGCAGACATACCTAATTACAGTAATGTGGTTGGAGAACTTCAAATTAGTGGTATTGTTTAACAATTATATTTAAACTAGTTCGTGCTCGTTTTTAACGCGTACCTATTTTGTTAGAAAGACTAAATATTGCTTATGTAATGCGGTTCGTAAAAACACAGCAACTTGTAAAAGAGTTGCTTTTTTTATGCATTTGTTTTTCGAAAATAGGATACTTGAGATAACGTGGTTGAAACATAAGCTCTAGCTGCATTGTAACCGTTTACTTTTTTTGTTAGACCTTTATGAAATTTAGCAGTAAATAAAAGCCAGTTTAACTACAGTGCGTATGACAAAGGGACATCTTGAAAGTGGAGGCGCCGCCCAAATGCCTAGTGTAGATCGCGGCATCCTCTTGTGCTCTCGTTTTTTTACGAGACTATAAGAGACAAAGCGGATAGCCGAAAAGTACTTCTAAAAAAAACACCCCAAAAGCTACAAGCTTTTGGGGTGTAGTCTTAACCATATGGGGTTTTATATTACAGGGACTCAATCAAAAGCCAGGCTTCTGGATTATCTGTTTTTTGGATTTCTTTTTTCGCTTTATCTGCTTCCGCATAGGTGGCGTAACTGCCATAAAGTACCGGATATAGGCCATATTTGTTGGCTTCGATGCGTTTGGCTTTATATCCTAGCTTAGAGAGACGGTTGAATATTTTATCAGCATTCTTTTCTTCTCTGAATGCGCCCGCCATTACGTGATATGACATTTTGCTTTCTTTTACAGAAAGAGTTACCGCAGGAATTGGGCTTTTTATGAAAAAGGTAGCTTCCTGGATTTTATTGTTTACTTGTTTCTGAACAGCCGTTTCAACTAGTACAGTTTCGCTAGCAATTTGTTTTTGATAAACAGAATAACCTAAACTTGTAGTTAATCCCAATCCTAAGACGAAAATGGCAGCATATTTTAAGTACGAACGACCGCTTTCTTTTTCATTGTCTAAAGTGATCACGGTATTGTGTTCTAATTCTTCTGTTTTTTGTTCGAATTTTTCTCTTTTTACATCAGGAGAAACAAAGGCATTTAAACCGAAAGAACTAGACAAATAGTTCGTCTGGTCGTAAGGTTTGAAGACAATATTGCTGTCTGCATTAAGGATAAGATCTCCTATGTTTTTTATCGAAAAATTACCATTCGCTTCTAATGCCTTTTTCCAGTTCAACACTTCGTACTGAATAGCGCTTACAGCATAATCATAAGAGGTTTTCTCTGCTTGAGCAATATGATTAGCTAAAAGACCATCGTTATTTTTTAGATTAGCATTAAAAGAGATCATTTTTTTTGGAGGAAAAAATGAATTGGCACTTTCAACCCGTTGAGCCGATTGGATTTCAGTCAAAAATGCACCAAATCCAGGAACGGTGACACATTGGTAACGATATAAAAGCTGCGCGATGTATGGTTCGATGTTCATATATACAAAGTTATACAACCAAAATAAGTATCAAAATTTTATTCATAATTTTTATTAACAATCAGTGTATTTTTTTTATACATTTCAACTACAAATATGTAGCATGACGGAACAAGATTTATTTTACCTGTTGGCATTGCAAAGAGTGGAAGGTGTAGGCGACATTATAGCTAAAAAACTGCTCACTCATTGCGGTAGCGCAGAGGCAGTTTTTAAAACAAAGACCGCCCAACTTGCTGCCATTGATGGCGTGGGTTCGATGTTGCTTAGAAACCTAAAGAGCCAAGCTATTTTTGATAAAGCAAATGCAGAGCTAGCGTTTATAAGAACGAATGAAATCAATGTAGTGCATTTTCAAGGAGAGAATTATCCGGAGAGATTGAAACATTGCATTGACGGTCCTTTGTTGTTGTTTACCTCTGGGAAAATAGATTTAAAAAACCGGAAAATAATCAGCATAGTTGGTACTCGCCAAATCACTTCCTACGGTACGGAATTCTGCCGGAAACTAATCGAGGATTTGGCTCCGCTAGATCCTATAATCGTTAGTGGTTTTGCGTATGGAGTTGATATCGTGGCGCATCAATTTGCAATGGAACACAACTTACAGACAATTGGAGTCGTAGCGCATGGTTTAAACCAAATCTATCCCAAAACGCATAAAAAATATGTCGCCAAAGTCGAAGAGAACGGCGGATTCATGACGGAGTTTTGGAGTTCGTCGAATCCCGACAAAGAAAACTTCGTACGTAGAAATAGAATTGTAGCAGGAATGAGCGAAGCAACGATTGTCATAGAATCGGCAGATAGAGGCGGTTCATTGATTACTGCTAATATGGCAAACGATTACAATCGTGATGTTTTTGCGGTTCCAGGTCGTGTAACTGACAAATACAGCCAAGGCTGTAACAACCTGATAAAAACCCAAAAAGCCAATGTGCTCACTAGTGCTGCTGATTTAGTTTATATATTGAACTGGGATATCCAGAAGGAATCCAAGGCTATACAAAAACAACTATTTGTTACGCTAGATGATGACGAGCAGAAAGTATACGACTACTTGTTGAAAACGGGAAAGGAATTGATGGACATTATTGCTTTGCGTTGTGAATTTCCTATTTATAAAATATCAGGAATGCTGCTGAATATGGAATTAAAAGGAGTGGTGCGGCCGTTGCCGGGGAAATTGTTTGAGGCTATTTAACTTTAACATGTAAGTCATAAAAGCTATTTCGAAAGAGAGTTATATTAAAATAAAGTAGCTCGTAGAATTAAATGTTCTCCGAACGTTGTTTGTAAAACTGTAGGGGAGACATAACATTAAAAACCGCACATTCGTTAATCTGCGGTTTAATTTTACAGGTCTAGAATTAAATCTTATTGCACCTCAAACCCTAGTTTTTCTCTTACTCTCGACAGAACACTATTGGCTACTTTCGCCGCTTTTCCAGCTCCTATTTTCAATAACGCATCTACTTCTTCGAGGTTGTTTATATAGTAGTTGTATTTTTCTCTTTCGGTTTTGAAAGTTTCGCATATCAGTTCAAACAAAGCTTGTTTGGCGTGACCATAACCATAGTGTCCGCCAAGATAATTAGTGGTCATTATGGCCAGTTGCTCCTCATTCGCCAATAATTTATAAATAGCAAAGGCGTTACAAGTCTCCGGATTTTTTGGATCTTCTAGTGGTGTGCTATCGGTTTCAATGCCCATCACTTGTTTGCGAAGTGCTTTGTCATCTAGAAATATATTGATTATGTTATTTGCTGATTTACTCATTTTTCCGCCATTTGTACCGGGAATTAGCATGCTATTTTCTTGTATTTTAGCTTCAGGAATGACGAAAGTTTCACCCATCTGATGGTTGAACCTTGAGGCTACATCGCGAGTAATTTCTAGATGCTGCAGTTGGTCTTTCCCTACAGGAACTAACTCAGCATCGTATAATAAAATATCGGCAGCCATTAACATCGGATAGCTAAACAAACCAGCATTCACATCTTCTAATCGGTCGGCTTTATCTTTAAACGAATGCGCTAGTGTCAATCGTTGAAAAGGGAAAAAACAACTCAAATACCAAGACAGTTCTGCTGTTTGTGGTACGTCCGACTGTCGGTAAAAAACTACTTTATTGACGTCTAATCCACAAGCCAGCCATGCCGCAGCCGTGCTATAAGTATTTGTTCGCAGTAGCGCTCCGTTTTTTATTTGGGTAATGGAATGCAAATCGGCAATGAAAAGGAATGATTCATTGTTAGGATCGTTTGACAATTGTATTGCTGGTATAATCGCGCCTAGTAGGTTTCCTAAATGTGGAGTTCCCGTGCTTTGAACGCCTGTAAGTATTTTAGCCATCGTATTTTTTTCTTGATTGCAAAGTTCGCAAAGTTTTTTATTTTTTACTGAAAAATTATAAATTTTAAAAATTGATGTTTAGTTAGCTATTTCCCTATCATTTATATTTAAAAAAGTAGAGCGCAAATGTGTAAATTTTAAAAACGTAAGCGAAGAAATATTCCGAAGGTTTGTAAATTTAGTTTTCTGTATCTCTGCGTTTTTATTGTTGTGTCTTTATGAAACGCATTTTCTATAGAAATTCACTTGTAGGTTTACAGAGTAAAAGCATGATGTATTACTGCCAAGGCTTATAAAACATACTCTTTGCGCAGCTGTAAGTCTTTCGTCGTGTGTCTCTGTGAAATGGTAATAAGTATACTTATGCTATAAATAGAAAATTTCTAATAATGATAACGTTCGATTCCTTACTTTTGACATTATGAAAGGATTGAAAATAATCTTCTGGGCTTTATGGCGGATGTGGTTTTATGTTTTATTTACTATCCCCATACTAGTTATGTTTCCGTTTTTAGTAGCGTCTATCGTTTCTGAAAAAGGCTATCCGTATTATTTTAAGATGGCGCGCATTTGGGCAAAATTCATTCTCTTCGGAATGGGGTTTTACTATAAAATTGAAAAAAGTCAGGCATTAGAACCTGATAAAAGCTATATGATCGTTGCCAATCATACTTCTATGACTGACATTATGCTCATGCTTGCCACAGTGAAAAACCCTTTTGTTTTCGTTGGAAAAGTGGAGTTGGGCAAGATACCTTTATTTGGATTTTTCTATAAAAGGACTTGTATTTTAGTAGACCGAGGATGTTCTAAAAGCCGTTTGAAAGTATTTAATGAAGCTCAGAAAAGGTTAGACCGCGGCTTGAGTGTTTGTATATTTCCTGAGGGTGGTGTTCCGGATGATGAGTCCTTGCTTTTGGATACGTTTAAGGACGGTGCGTTCCGTCTTGCTATTGAACATCAAATTCCAATAATTCCAATCAGTTTTGCCGATAATAAAAAGAGACTTTCTTATACTTTTTTCAGTGGTGGCCCTGGACTGATGCGCGTAAAAATACACAAACAAGTTGAAACTTTTGGAAAAACAGGTTTAGACAGAAGACATATTAGGGAAGAAGTTCGTGATGTTATTTACAATCAGTTAGTTGCCTTTGAGAATGAATTAAAAGAGAATAAACCGATGTTTATAAAAAATAAAATATAAAAAAAAGAGTTGGCCATGGCCAACTCTTTTCTGTTTTTATGCGTCTGCCAATTCTTTTATTCGCGCTTTAATTTTAACTTCAAGTTCATCCGCTAGTTCCGGATTATCTTTAATTAAAGATTTTACAGCATCTCGTCCTTGACCTAATTTGGTTTCACCATAACTGAACCAAGAACCTGCCTTTTTGATAATTTCAAATTCAACGGCAAGATCTAATATCTCCCCTGTTTTTGAAATTCCTTCACCGTACATAATGTCAAATTCTGCAATTTTAAAAGGCGGCGCTACTTTATTTTTTACTACTTTCACTTTGGTTCTGTTCCCTAGAACACTATCCCCGTCTTTAATTTGTGTCGAACGACGGATGTCTAAACGTACCGAAGCGTAAAACTTCAATGCGTTTCCACCAGTAGTTGTTTCAGGATTTCCGAACATTACCCCAATTTTCTCTCTCAATTGATTGATAAAGAAAACCGTACAATTAGTCTTGCTAATCGTTCCAGTTAATTTTCTTAATGCCTGAGACATTAAACGTGCATGCAGTCCCATTTTAGAATCTCCCATTTCACCTTCGATCTCACTTTTTGGGGTCAAAGCGGCAACAGAGTCAATAACAACAATATCAATTGCACCTGAACGAATTAAGTTTTCGGCAATTTCTAACGCCTGCTCTCCATTATCTGGTTGAGAAATAATTAAATTTTCAATATCTACGCCTAATTTTTCAGCATAATTTCTGTCGAATGCGTGCTCTGCATCAATAAAAGCGGCAATTCCACCTGCTTTTTGAGCTTCTGCAATTGCGTGGAGTGTCAATGTAGTCTTTCCAGAGGATTCTGGGCCGTATATTTCAATAACTCTTCCTCTTGGGTAGCCACCAACACCTAATGCTAAATCAATACCTAAAGACCCTGAAGAAATGGTTTCTACTTCGACAATGGCTCTATCGCCCATTTTCATAACAGTTCCTTTTCCGTAGGTTTTATCTAGTTTGTCAAGCGTAAGTTGTAGCGCTTTTAATTTAGACTCTTTCTCCGAACTCATCTTCTCTTTCTCTTTTACCTTTTCTTTCATCTATTTGTATTATTTTTCTATCTGTAACAAACTACAAGGATGTATTATAACCCGGTTAATTTTATTTAAAAGTAATTGTATGCTTCCGTAAAAATACTTCTTTTTACGATGTAAATTTTCGTTTTTAGGATTTTTTTTAAACCCTATATTTTCTAAAAAAAGCGAGCCTTACATCTTCTTTTTTTATATAAATAACGCTTTCAATTCTGTGGCTTCCTCAGGTTTCATTTTGCCAGCTAATACTAAACTGAGTTGCTTGCGTCTCAATGCGGCATCAAAACGCTCTTGTTCTAGTTCTGTTTCGGGAATTATTTGGGGTACCTCTACTGGCCTTCCCGTGTCGTCTACTGCAACAAAAGTGTAAATGGCCTCATTAGCCTTTGTTTTATTACCGGACTCTCTATCTTCTACCCAGATGTCGATAAAAATCTCCATCGAACTTTTGAAAGCTCTAGAAACTTTAGCCTCTACAGTAACTACGCTTCCTAGAGGTATGGCTCTGTTGAAAGCTACGCTATTTACTGATGCAGTGACCACTATTCTTCTGGAGTGTCTCCGCGCAGCGATACTTGCGGCACGATCCATACGAGCTAATAACTCACCGCCAAAAAGATTATTCAAAGGATTTGTTTCGCTAGGCAACACTAAATCAGTTAGCGTTGTTAGCGATTCGGAAGGATGTTTTGGTCTCATTTTATATGTCAATGTAATTATTTTTTTCTTTAATGATGTATTCTAATTCAGCCAGTACACGGCCATTACTGCCGGTATGAAGTAAATAACAACAGTTCTTGCTCCATCGTAATCTTTTGCTAATCGTTGACCAAAAAGCAACATAAGTAAAGTTATGCAAGAAAATATTGCGCCATAAAAACCAAATACTCTACCGTTATTTACTAATAATTCGATACAACCCACGATGCATAAAATTCCGGATATTAATTCTAACACTAGAACATGTGCTAAAGCTAATGGTACATGATTTTTTAAATGTGTTTTAGCAAAGTGACCTTTCAGCCACAGTAGATTGTCTTTCCAATAAAATAGCTTGTCGTAACCGGATTGGAGAAAAGAGATGGCTAAAAAAACTAAAATTAGAATGGATGCAACGTTATTCATTTGGTTACTTTTTATGGATTAGTCGGGTGAGTTTGATTGATAGGTCAGTTAAAATAATTTTAGCATTACCGTTACGTTCTACGTGATACATAGCGTCAGAGAGTTCTTTAAAAATAGCATTAATATTATTTCCATTGACAAAAGGGGCAAATTTTTCCAACTTGAATTTATCGACTTTAGGCTCAAAATAAACCAATGCTTTGGTCTCGTAATTCATCATCAACGCTTGACGGAACATTTCAATACAAAATTGAAGGAATTTCTTTTGGGTTTCTCTCCCCAATCCTGCAATTTTTTCACTCCAAAGAATCAGATCATGAATGGCCGAAGCATCTTTTTTTGCTTGAAAAGCAGCTCTTACCCATGTTACAAACCATTGTTCAAAGGGATGTTCTTCATCATTGGCATGGAGCAAACTCAGCGCAATGTTGTAATTTCCCTGCGCTTGATGTGCGATTTTTGCCGCTACGTTTGGATTGGTCTTCTCTCTTGATGTCAATGCTTCCGTGATTATAGGCTCACTTAAACCGTTGAAATGTAAAATTTGGCAACGGGAACGAATTGTTTGAATTAAATCTTCTTCGTTTTCACTAATCAAAATAAAAACTGTCTTTTCTGGCGGCTCTTCCAGCAGTTTTAATAATTTATTAGAAGCAGCAATATTTAACTTATCAGCCATCCAGATAATCATAATTTTGTATCCGCCTTCGTATGATTTCAGAGATAATGACTTTAGAATTTCTTGTGCGTCATCCACTCTAATTTCGCCTTGTTTGTTTTGAACGCCTAGTATAGAATACCAGTCAAATAAACCGCCATAAGGCCTCTTAATTATGAATTGTCTCCAGTCTGTAATGAAATCAATACTTTTCGGGTTTTTCTTTACTTCTTCGGTAGTGACGGTAGGATAGACAAAGTGTAAATCAGGATGAGATATTTTTTGGAATTTTAGATTACAAGACTGATTGATACCGTTGTTTTCTCCGTTTTCATTGCCACATAAAATGTACTGCGCATAGGCGATAGCCATGGGTAGCGTACCGCTTCCTTCAGGACCAATAAACAATTGTGCATGTGGGATCCTACCCAAATCGGCACTTTTTGTCAAATGACTTTTAATATGTTCTTGTCCTAAAATTTCAGAAAATTGCATAAAGCAAAGATATAAGAAAATGAGGTAGTCTAAAATTTTACACGGCAAAGTTTGGTAAAATATAGTGGCAAAATTATAGTAGATATTTAAATGTTTTAGAAAGTACAATGGACTCTTTTTATGACTATTTTTTTTAATGAGTATAAAATAAACAATTAATCTATTTACATCGATTTCGTTGATTATGTGCGTGTTTTTTTATTTTTTCAAATTCAATAATAACCTAAAAGGGCTATATTTGAAAATATTTCAAATAAACAAACTAAAAATAGAGCTGATGAAGACTTTAACTGATTTTGATTTCAAAAATAAAAAAGCAATAATACGTGTTGATTTTAATGTGCCTTTAGACGATAACCTTAAGGTGACCGATGCTACTCGAATTGAAGCAGCAAAACCTACAATCGATGCTATCTTAGCTCAGGGCGGTGGCGTAATTTTGATGTCTCATTTAGGGAGACCAAAAGGTGTAGAAGAAAAATACTCATTGAAGCATATTTTGAAAACAACTTCAGAAGTTCTTGGAGTACCGGTGAAGTTTGTATCTAATTGTATTGGTCAAGAAGCCGAAAATGCTGCAGCAGCATTACAATCAGGCGAGGTGTTGTTATTAGAAAACTTACGTTTCCATAGCGAGGAAGAAGAAGGAGATGTTGCTTTCGCAAAACAATTAGCGTCATTAGGAGATATTTATGTAAATGATGCTTTTGGAACGGCCCATAGGGCGCATGCTTCAACTACTATTATTGCCCAGTTTTTTGAAAGCAAAAAATGTTTCGGATTATTATTGGCTAAAGAGATAGAGAGTTTAAATAAAGTATTGAAAAACAGTGAAAAACCGGTAACAGCAGTTCTTGGAGGATCAAAAGTGTCTTCTAAAATTACCGTTATCGAAAACATCTTAGATAAAGTGGACCACATGATTATAGGTGGTGGAATGACATTTACTTTTGTAAAAGCATTAGGAGGTAAAATCGGGGATTCTATTTGTGAAGATGACAAACAGGAATTAGCCCTTGAAATTTTAAGATTGGCAAAAGAAAAAGGAGTACAAATTCATATACCGGTTGATGTGGTTGCGGCAAATGCGTTTTCAAATGATGCCGAAACTAAAATCGTGAATGTGGATTCTATTCCCGACGGATGGCAAGGTTTAGATGCAGGACCAAAATCTTTGGCTAACTTCGAAAAAGTAATCTTGGAATCAAAAACAATACTTTGGAATGGACCATTAGGGGTTTTCGAAATGGAAAATTTTGCTAACGGTACCATAGAACTCGGTAGATATATAGCAGCTTCTACTGCAAAAGGAGCTTTCTCCCTTGTAGGCGGTGGTGATTCTGTAGCGGCAGTAAAGCAATTTGGTCTTGAGGACAAAATGAGCTACGTTTCTACAGGTGGAGGAGCTATGCTTGAAATGCTCGAGGGTAAGGTATTGCCAGGAATAGTAGCAATTTTAGACTAGAAATTCAGTTTTAACAATTTTTATAGAAATTTTTAGTTAGAACATATTAAGTTTGTCAAAATAATAGTTCCTTAACCGTTTAGAATTAAGGATCTTGACAACATTAATATGACTTTCAAAAACATATCACTATCTTTCATTATATTAACATCAATTCCTTCGTTTTCGCAACAAGTTGCAGAAAGCAAAGGAATTGTTAGTATAGAGACAAATCTATCGTACCTAGACTCCGTTAAAAAGACTTTCGTAAAAGATGAAATGGCTGCTTGCATAGACAGTTTATGGATGAAGGAGTTGACCAATCTGGAGTTATTCAATGACATCACATCTGATATCGAAAATATCAATATGGATACAAAGGTAGATTATGAATTGTCCACAGAATTGTTGAAATCAAGGTTAGAGGCCATGAATGCGAAGTCGCCTTTCAAAATTGAATACAATCAGAGCCTAGAGAATGTAATTAAATCGTTTCTAAAGTACAGGAAACATTCATTTGAGCGATTAATGGCTATCTCTGAATATTATTTCCCCATGTTTGAAGAGGCTTTCGCCAAAGAAAACGTGCCGTTGGAGATAAAGTACTTGTCTATTGTTGAATCAGCATTAAATCCCAAGGCAGTTTCTAGAATGGGAGCTACTGGACTTTGGCAATTCATGTATCAAACTGGAAAGCAATATAACTTAAAGATTGACTCTTATGTTGATGAACGAAGTGATCCGCTAAAATCGACCGCTGCAGCCGCAAAATACATGTCTAATATGTATTCTATTTTTGGAGATTGGGAATTAGTGTTAGCATCGTATAATTCAGGACCTGGAAATGTGTCTAAAGCCATTAGGCGCTCAGGAGGAAAACAAAGCTACTGGGACATCAGAAAGCATTTGCCCAAAGAAACACAGGGATATGTTCCGGCATTTTTAGCCACTATGTACTTGTATGAATACCATAATGAGCACGGAATAAAAGCAGATAGAGCGGTCGTACAACACTTTGCCACTGATACTATAATGGTCAAAAAGCAAATGTCATTTAAGCAGGTGTCGGACTTACTAGACGTTCCTGTTGCTCAATTACAATTACTAAATCCGTCGTATAAGCTGAATATAATTCCTTTTTACAACGACGAGAATCATTATTTGAGATTACCGATAGAGAAAATAGCTGCATTTGTTTCGAATGAAGACAAAATGTATGCTTATGTGCAGCATGAACTTGATCTTAAGGAAAACCCTTTCAAAAATTCAAGAGCGGTAGTGAAAAGTGATGAAAATAGCAGTGAAACAAGAACCACTACACGCAGTACAACAAAATATTACAAAGTAAAACGAGGCGATAACCTTGGCTTGATTGCTAATAAGTATGACGTTGCTGTTGCTGAAATTAAGAAATGGAATGGACTGAGAGGGAACACTATCGCGTACGGAAAAAGTTTAAAAATAATCACTACGGAAACCCTAGTTCAAACCGTCAAAAAAGAGCTTAAGGCAGCACCTGATTTAGTAGATGCAAAAGTCGGTAAAGTAGTTAAAATCAAAAAAGAAGTTAGCACTGACACGTTAACTGCGAAAACGGCAACTGCTTATATCGTACAGAAAGGGGATAACTTAACTACTATCGCTCAGAAGAATAATATTACTGTTGCTAAAATTAAGGAATGGAATCCTCTTTTGAATGCGACGGTTCAATTAGGGGCCTCTTTAATAGTTGCGGAAACAAATACGGTGAATAAAACGAGTGTTATTGCAGATGCAGATGTGAAAGACAGTGAATATACAGTGCAAAAAGGGGATAACTTAGGGAATATAGCGAAAAAATTTAGTGTTTCTCTAACTGATTTAAAAGAATGGAATCAGCTATTGAGTCAAAATGTCGCTTTGGGTAAAGTCTTGATTGTTGCTAAAAATGAAGTTGTCATCAATACGGCTCAAGTCTCTTTAGATTCGTTCAAAAAAAAGGGCAATACAGCTGCAGTTTCCACAAAACCAGGAATTGATTATTACGTTAAAAAAGGGGATTCTTTATACAGCATAGCCAAAAAGTATCCTGGGATAACAATTTCAGATATTAAAAAGTGGAATGATATTCGAGATGAAAAGATTAAACCCGGAATGAAGTTGAAAATTAGCGGATAATATTTTTAATACTTTTGATGTACTCCTCATAGACCAATAAAAATCGGACTGTATTCATATCATATTTGAAAATTAGTACAGTTCTTCAGCATTACACGAGTATTTTTTGTGCTAACTAATAACCAAAATGGGTATGACTTCTATAAATTTAGGTTTTATCCAAAATACTATCAGAATGAAGAAGATCTCATTTTTAATACTCCTTATTTCCTTTTTGTTTTTCTGTTGTAAAAAGGAAAGTACTCATGTCATCAGGAAAACGACTGGCAAAGTCAATAATATCTCTGTTATTATTGATGATCAGCAGTGGAATGGCGAGATAGGCGACAGCATAAGGAATAAGTTTGCATCTCCGGTAATCGGATTGCCTCAAGAAGAACCTCTTTTTACTATAAATCAATATCCTCTTAAACTTATGGAAGGGTTTATGACTGATAGTCGGAACATTATCATAGTAAAAAAAGGAAAGAAAAATAACTTTGTCATAAAGAAAGATCAATACGCCGCACCTCAAAATGTTTTTCATATTTCAGGTAACACAAGCGATGATATCTTGTCGATTTTCGAAAAAAATAGCCCTCAAATAATTGAAATTATTCGCCAAACAGAAATTGAGGAATGCCAAAGAATTAATAAAAAAGTACTTCTTGACCCCAGAATAATTACCAATAAATTTCATATCACCCTGGACGTTCCATCTGATTATGAATATATGGTGCAGGAGTCTGATTTTATTTGGTTGAAGAAAGAATTAGTGAGCGGGAACACTAGCTTGTTGCTTTATCAAGTTCCGATTAATGCTATAAAAAACAAAGATAATCTGGTTTCAAATATTATTAAAATGAGAGACTCTGTAGGTGCTTTATACATTCACGGAAAAGAACCCAATACAGACATGATTACAGAAGAAGCCTACTCGCCTTATTTCTTTAAGATTAAACTAGACGGTAAAGTAGCGTATGAAATGAAAGGAACCTGGGAGTTGAGAAATGATTTCATGTCGGGTCCTTTTATTAATTACGCGATACTCGACAAAGAAAACGATAGGGTGTTGTTTTTGGAAGGCTTCTGCTATTCTCCATCCAAAGAAAAACGAGATTTAATGCACCAATTGGAATCCATTATAAAATCAGTTTCTATACTTAAAAAGGAATTGTAAATTAGCCCGAATTTAGAAATCTAAACTTTTAAATAAAATAAAATATCCATGGCAATAAAATGGAAAATAAAGTCTTTTGAGGCCCTTTCAGTTGACGAACTATATAACTTACTTAAGCTGAGAAGTGAGATCTTTGTAGTGGAGCAAAACTGCGTTTACCTCGACCTCGATGGCAAAGACAAGTGCGCGTTGCATCTTTTTGCAGAGTTTGAAGGGAAAGTGGTAGCGCATGCCCGACTTATTAAACCTGGAATCAGTTTTGATAATGCATCAATAGGTAGAGTGGTTGTCGATGCTAATTACCGTGACAGAAAATGGGGGCACGATCTAATGCGAGAAGCCATTACTGGAATAGCTTCCCATTATGGTGAAAGTAAAATAACTATTGGTGCTCAGTTGTACTTGAAGAAGTTCTATGAAAGTCACGGCTTTGTACAAATCAGTGAAATGTATTTAGAAGATGATATCCCGCACATCGATATGAAAAGAGAGTAGTTACACTTTAGTGATAAGAAACTCAACTCTCCTATTGAATTCTTCCCCTTTTCCTAGAGGGGATGTGTTTCCAACACCCTTATAGGACATTCTTAAGCTGTTGATTTTTTTGTTCATTAGATAGAGGAAAATAGATTTAGCGCGATTTACAGATAGCCGTCGCTCCTTAGTTTCCCTATCGACTGCATCTAGGTAATCAATAGGAGTGCAGCATACATGGCCTATAATTTCAAATTCAATAGCTTTGTTTGCGTCAAGTATTGCTGCTATTTTGTTTAATTCTTGCCTGGATTGGTAGTTTAGCTTGCTGCTTCCTATGGAGAAATATATTTTTTCTAAATAAATACGATCTCCTGGCGCGTGCTTGTCTTGAAAAGAGCTATAAACCCCTTGTTTAAAACTATTTTTCTTGACCAATAGTAAATCTACACGCCTGTTTTTGGATCGTATTTCACTAAATTTTCCTAAAAGATTCTCAGTTAACATAACGCGTCCTTTTCCTTCAATTATTAGAATTTTGTTTTTATTGAATCCTATTGACGTTAGAAGACTTTGAATGGTAAGAACTCTTCGTTCTGATAATTTATAATTATAATCAGCAGTTCCGCGGTCGTCACAGTAGCCATATATTTGGATGGATTCTATTGTAGAAGTGTCTGCCTTTATCATAAATTCCAAGATATTCTTTTGCTGTTGATCAGTAAGATCGTATTTATCAAATTCAAAATAAACGGTTTCTACTTTTTCTGTTTGAGCAGCAAGTAAGCTAAAGGATAGAAGGGTTATTATTTGTAAATATTTTAGCATCAAATTTTCAAGATGTTTTCATAGTCAATACTATTGTTTAAAATATTGGTGGCTTTTTTTATTTCTGAGTTAGTTTTTATAAAATATTGATAAAAACCTTCCTGATATTGGTATCGTTTAATGATTTCATCGATAATAAGGCCTTTAATTTCTTCTTGGTTTTTGTCTAACAGTGTTTCTTCGCTTTTTTGAAGTGCTGCAAGGAGTTGTTGGTATTCCGTGATAATGGTACCGTCGATTTTTTCTTTCTTTGCGACAGCCAAGGTGTTTTTTAATGCTAGCTCCGTTTCCGTGTCAAAAGAGATTTTCTGAGTTTTTAAAAACTGTTTGAAATTTAAGTAGTCTGCATTAGATAAAGTAGGTATTTGCTCTCCTAAATTCGGATTTTTATAATAATAAGCGGTAGCATAATTGAAAATTCCGTCATTTTTCAGTAACGCATTTGCAATGGTACTTGTTTTGGTTTCTTCCAGTTGTACGTCCGGTAAAACGCCGCCACCATCATAAACGTTTCTTCCTTTTCTTGTTTTAAAGATATTGTAATTTTTTTCATCGGTTCTTAAAGCGACTCCATTTTTATCTTTATTGGCATAATCCAAGGCTTGAATGCATCGACCTGAGGGCGTATAATAACGAGAAATCGTTACTTTTAACTGGGTATTATATAGTAGTTCTATTGGTTTTTGCACTAGGCCTTTTCCAAAACTTCTGCTACCTACTATAACAGCACGGTCCAAATCCTGTAGTGCCCCGGCAACAATCTCAGATGCTGAAGCGCTTTTGTCATTTATAATAATAACCAATGGAATCTCGGTGTCTACCGGTTCCATTGTTGTTTTATAGGTATTATTGTGTTTTTCGTTTTTCGATTTTGTAGTTACGATGATTTCGTTCTTCGGCACAAACAGGTTGCAGATGTTTACCGCCTCGTTGAGCAAGCCTCCAGGGTTTCCTCTTAGGTCTAAGATAATGCTTTCAGCACCCTGTCTCTTCAGTTCTTCTAATGCCTTTTTGGTTTCAAAGGAGGCTTTTTTATTAAAATGAGCCAACACAATGTAGCCAGTTTTCGCATCTATTTTCGAGAAAAACACAACTGATTTTATTTCGACTTCATCAAGAATAATTTGGGTTGTTTTTTTTTCCCCTTGACGCAGGTATTTCAAATCAATTTTCGTGTTTTTTGCCCCTTTCATGAGTTGGGAGGCATCGTCTTGGAAGTCTGATAAAAGCACATCTCCTATTTGAATGATTTCATCCCCAGGCTTTAAATCCGCTTTATCAGCGGGAAAATCTTTATAGACCTCGCGAATGATTATTTTATCGTCTCTTCTGGTAATTAAAGCCCCAATTCCTGTATATTCTCCGGTATTGTTTATTTTAAATTTTACCACGTCTTGCTCGTTGAAATAAACGGTGTAGGGATCTAGTCCAGCTAACATGCCTTTGATGGCATTGTCCATTAAAGCTCCGGGATTAGTCTCGTCGACATAATTGGTGTTTAGTTCTTTGAAAAGTGTCGTGAATATCTCTATTTGTTTTGCTATTTCAAAAAAGTCATTTTTGAAACTAGCACCAAGAAACAGTAAGGCCGAAGTAACAATAGGGATTATATATTTTTTTTTCAATATCGGAATCATGATGTCAATTTATGGATTACTAAATTAGCAATAAAACAGCAATAATGAAACCAGAAGAAGAGGAATCTCTTTTACACAGATTTAAAAAAACGGGAATTATTACTTTACAAGTCCTTTGTCTATTTCTACTGGATTACTTTTACCATTTTGTGCTATAAATTTTTCAAACAACTGAATGGTTTTAGTATTAATTTCCTCATAAGATAAGCGGTCTTTGGTCTGGTAAAAGAACATGAAAGAACAGGGTGCGTCCATGTTGTTAATGAGGATATGTTTATTTAAGCGGTAGGTCTCACGAAGGATGCGTTTAAAGTAATTCCTGTCCACTGCTTTTTTAAAGTTTCTCTTGGAAACAGAAACTCCCATTTTTATTTTTTGATTATCAGTTGATGGACCACAATGGTAAACGAGGCGTAAAGGATATTTTGATACAGACTTCCCTTCAGAAAACAATAGTCCAATTGTTATTTTACTTTTAAGCTTTTCTTTTTTGGGATAAGTGAAGTTCATTGTTTTTAAAAGAGTGGAATTATACCAAACAAAGGTACAATTAAACGCCAGACCTATTATTGTTTAGGAATTAAATAGCGCTAAAAATATATTTCATACTTTTGCAGTTAACAATTTAAGCATGGAAAAAATAATATCGTATCCCATATCTGTAATTTATTATTTATTATTTGGTCTTACGTTGGTCAGTTTTCACCCCATTCAGTGGGTTTGTTTTAATGTTTTTGGATACCAGGCCCATAAAAAGAGTGTGGACTACATGAATTTCCTTTTTGTGAAATTTACTGCTCTTTTAGGAACAAGCTATAAATTTGAAAATGTAGACTGTGTGCCTAAGAATGTACCAATTATATTTGTTTCTAATCATCAAAGCATGTATGATATTATTGCAATGATTTGGTTTTTACGTAGATTTCATTGTAAATTTGTAAGTAAGAAAGAGTTAGGTCAAGGTATACCAAGTATTTCTTTTAATTTGCGTCATGGAGGTTCTGCATTAATTGATCGCAAAGACCCTAAACAGGCGATTCCTGCTATTAAAAGATTAGGGGAGTACATAGAAAAGCATCACCGTTCTGCAGTTATTTTTCCAGAAGGAACTAGAAGTAAAACAGGGAAACCAAAAGCGTTTGCACAAACCGGTTTAAAAATATTGTGTAAGAGTACCCCGTCGGCTTATGTAGTTCCGATAAGCATAAACAATTCTTGGAAAATAGTTAAATATGGGTTTTTTCCATTAGGTTTGGGAAATCGCCTTACCTTTACATTGCATAAGCCATTAGCGGTATGTGATTTTGATTTTCCTGAATTAATGGAGAAGACAGAAAGTGAAGTAGTGAAAGGAATAAAATTTTAATTTATATAAAATGTCAATAAAAAACATTCGATTAGAAGTTATGCAGTTTTTGGAAAAAAACGTTGAAAGCTATGTTGATCAATATTTAATACCTGTTGAAAAAATATGGCAACCTTCTGATTTTTTACCAAACTCACAGGGTGATACCTTTTTTGAAGAGGTGAAAGAACTACGTGAAATAGCAAAAGATTTACCATATGATTTTTGGGTGACCTTAGTTGGTGATACTATTACTGAAGAAGCTCTTCCTACTTATGAATCATGGTTGATGGATGTAGAAGGAATAGATAACGTAGAAAGAAATGGTTGGTCAAAATGGATTAGGCAATGGACGAGCGAGGAAAATCGTCACGGTGACTTACTAAATAAATACCTTTATTTATCTGGGCGTGTAAATATGCGCGAGGTTGAAATGACAACCCAACACTTAATTAGTGATGGTTTTGACATTGGAACCGGAAGAGATCCGTACAAAAATTTTGTTTACACAAGTTTTCAAGAGCTTGCGACTTATGTTTCTCACAATAGAGTGGCCCAAATGGCTAAGAAATATGGAGATAATAAATTGTCTAAAATGTGTAAGATGATTGCCGGCGATGAGATGCGTCACCATCATGCGTATTCTGAGTTTGTGAGTGCTATTTTTAAGGTGGACCCTAGTGAAATGATGATTGCCTTTCAATACATGATGAAACAGAAAATTGTAATGCCAGCGCATTTCCTGAGAGAATCAGGAGAAAAAATAAGCACTGCTTTCGAACAGTTTTCAGATTCAGCACAACGTATCGGAGTGTATACAGCAGCGGATTATATTGATATCATGCAAAAATTGATGACGAGATGGGAAATTGATAAGATTACTGGATTAACCGATGAAGCAGAGAAAGCGCGTGACTATCTAATGAAACTACCTGCGAGAATGACACGAATTTCAGAAAGAATGACAATTCCTCAAGAGTCTCATATTTTTAAATGGGTAGAACCAGCTAGATTATAGGTTGTAGATGGAAGAATAATAAATGTTGATTTTTAAAGTGTAATGACTTTAGAAATCAGCATTTTTTTATAAAAGTATAAAAGATGAATAATACAGATATCATTGATAGGACCATTAGTTTTGTCAAGGAAAAATTAAAAAACGCCGAAGGCGGCCACGACTGGTTTCATATCGAAAGAGTCTATAAAAATGCGTTATTGATTGCAAAAGAGGAAGTTTGTAATGGGACCATTGTTAAATTAGCAGCGTTGCTCCATGATATAGCAGACAGTAAATTTAATAATGGAGACGAAGTAGTGGGACCAGAAACAGCGAGGGCTTTTCTAGAATCAGAAAATGTCGATCAGTTAACAGTAGACCATGTTATTAAAATCATTGAGAATATTTCCTATAAAGGAGGGAATTTCGAAAAGACCTTTACTTCGATTGAATTGGATATAGTGCAAGATGCGGATCGTTTAGATGCGTTAGGAGCTATCGGAA
>JBLIKD010000018.1:0-21052 GCA_047636275.1 Flavobacterium sp.
CGGACGTTCTCGGCATTTGTTTCGTCTAAACTTTCAAAAATATCATGAAAACGTTTGGCCTGTGCCTCATTAGAACAAAACAAATAATTTTTATACCCGTTAAATTGGTTTTCACTCAAATTGTTCAGCAACAGGTCAAATTGCTTGTTGAATGAGGGTTGTGGCTGAATGTAGAATTCAAATTTATGGGCGATTCTAAAAATTGGTTTAACGCTTAATTCCACTATCGAAAAATCTAAGGCTTTTTTTATAAAAGTCTTTTGGTTTAAAAATAATTGATCTGGCGTGGCATGTTTGATGTCCTTTGACAATTTTTCAAAAGCTTCTTCTGCTCGGTCGAACTGCTTATCCAATTGCGAAAATAAATCTTCTGAATTTTGGATAAACAGCACCGTTTTCTCCGAAATATAATCTAAAAAACTTTCTCTATTTTCCTGAAAAACTTTGTTCTCCACATTTGGGATTATCGTGATTTTCTTTTGCTTCTCTAATGACAATTGAGTGGCTACATCAAAACTACGGATGCTCTCCACCTCATCCCCAAAAAACTCAATTCGGTATGGATTATCATTCGAAAAAGAAAATACATCGACAATACCTCCACGAACAGAAAATTCTCCCGGTTCTGTAATAAAATCGACTCTCTTGAATTCATATTCAAATAAAATCTCATTGATAAAATCAATCGATATCTTATCTCCCACAGCCACTTTTAGAGTGTTTTTTTCCAAATCTCTACGGGTAACTACTTTTTCAAATAGTGCTTCGGGATAGGTTACGATTACAGCCGGTTTCTTGCGGGAATTGATTCTGTTGAGTACTTCGGCACGAAGCAAAACATTTGCATTATCCGTATCTTCAATTTGGTACGGACGACGATAAGAGCCTGGATAAAACAGGACATCCTTATCACCAATCATTTGTTCGAGATCATTCAAGTAATAGGCCGCTTCCTCTTTATTATTTAAAATAATCAGGAACGGAGCGTCTACTTTTTTGAATAGCGCACGTATTACAAAAGACACTGCTGATCCCAGCAAGCCATCGAGATGCAATTTAGTTTGATTATTTTCCTGTAAACGGTCAATAATTTTTTGGACTTTCGGGGAATTATCGAAGATATTATATAGGGCAGCTTTACTCAACTCTTGGGATATTTGGATCGATCATTGTTTGATTATTATTTGGGATAGCTCGTGAGTCATCCATCATTTTCATTAATTCAGATTCCCCTTCTTCTACGGGAATTTTACTTTTTTCAACGATTTTATCCATCTGCCTCTGTAACGAAGCCAGCTCGTTGTTGATTTCAGCAATCAAATGAACCACCTTTTTATCTGAAATGGCGTCTAAATGAATGTACAGGTCTAGCAATCGTACTTTAGTAATTAATGTTGAGATTCTACTTTTAATTTGTGGTTTATCAAATTGAATTGGCAAATTCTCATTCAATGCCATTGCTTTTTTAGAGATAGCTGTTGCTTTTTGTTGAAATGCTCCGATAGTCTTTTTCGGTTTTTGAGCCAGTTCAGCTAAAAACAAACGAAGCTCGTTCCAGGTGGCAACACTTTCTTCTGCAGTGGTATTTATGGGTGTATCATAAAAAACCCAACCTTTTTTTATGTTAGAAAAAATGACCTCCTTTTTTTTGGCGTCTTTTTCATTTTCTGCTATCCTTTTTTGGTTATCATCTTTACAAGAGCAAAGGCTAATAAGCAGAAAAAGAAAGGGTATTATTTTATATTTCATAGGGATACTCTCTATTGTTTTTTAGGGTCTATCTTAATTTACTAAACCCCCATTCTTATCGCAGTCAAACTTCTTTTACGCTCATTTTATCGCGATTACGAGGAAGTACAAAGTTACAAAGTAAATTTATAATTACAGATTCATATATGCAAATTCCACTTCGACAAGAAACACTACATTTATAGCATCAAAAACGCCAAAACAACACATAGAAAAGTATCATTTCAAATGTTTTTATGCCGGATGTACAATCCTGAAAGAACACGGCAAAAATATTTGCGAAAACGTTACCTTTACCCTTCAAAAAATAATCAATATGAGTACGAAAATATTAATTATAGGCGCTTGTGGACAAATAGGTACCGAGTTAACACATTCTCTTAGAAAAATATACGGAGCTGATAATGTTATCGCTTCTGATATTCGAAAACTAAATAACGACGTTGTTAATTCAGGTAAATTTGAAGTAATAAACGCATTGGATTTCAATCAGATTGAGCATCTTGTGGAAGTTCATAAAATCGATGAAATCTATTTGATGGCAGCATTACTGTCAGCAACAGCTGAAAAAAACCCTGCTTTCGCCTGGGATTTAAATATGAATTCTTTATTTCACGTTTTGAATTTGGCTAAAGCCAAAAAAATAAAAAAAATATTCTGGCCATCGAGTATTGCTGTTTTTGGTCCAACAACACCGAAAGAAAATACACCTCAATATACAATCATGGAGCCGTCCACGGTATACGGAATCAGCAAGCAATCTGGTGAAAGATGGTGTGAATACTACCATAATATCTTTGGTGTGGATGTGAGAAGCATCCGTTATCCGGGATTAATCAGTTATTCCTCCCCTCCTGGTGGTGGAACTACAGATTATGCTGTGGATATTTTTCACAAGGCGCTTTCTGATAAAAAATACGAATGCTACATATCCTCGGAAACCAGAATGCCGATGATGTATATGGATGACGCCATTGCGGCAACTATTCAGATTATGCAGGCACCAGAAGAGGATGTCAAAATTCGTTCTTCATATAACTTGGCTGCAATGAGCTTCACGCCAACAGAAATCGCAGCGGAGATCAAAAAACACATACCCGAATTTACGGTTAATTACAAACCAGACTTCCGTCAAAAAATTGCTGATAGCTGGCCTGCAAGTATTGACGACAATCATGCTAGAACAGACTGGAACTGGAGCCATAAATACGACTTGGAAACGATGACAAAAGACATGCTGGAGCATTTAAAATAATCGAAAAAAAATAAGAACATAAAAAAAGTCTAGCTTCAAAAACTAGACTTTTTTGGGTTTAATATCATTTTGATTTACAGGATTTACAAAAATATTATCCCGGAGACATTTGCTTAGCATCTGTACTATAAAAAAACACTGCGGGGAGCAGGGTTTTATAGAGGTCTATTTAACCAATCTACTTCAAATTTTAGTACTTTATTATCATTTATTTTCTCTAAAACAGAGACTTTAAAATATTTATGTACATTAGACAAAGGCATTGCTTTTATTGCCGAATTTCTTTTGTACTCTCTTACTTTTCTCTTAAAATATTCCCATTCATTTTCTGTTAAATCAGTAGGGTTTTCTAATTTTATTTTATAAAAAAGTCGAAAGAGCAAGTGTCAATTTTATGTTTCTTTGAATTAAAAAAGAATGTTTGATTATTTATATAAAAATAGATAAAGTCTCCCTCCTCTTTTTTATCATTTTTGTTTTCATCAAATAGCACGTATTTGATGGGTTTTAAATACTTCTCGTCCCCTCTATAAAATCTTTCGAAATCACTATCTTTTGATTGAGCATTAACTATTGTCCCAATAAATAATAATATGTATCCAATGTTTTTCATAATTAATTACAATTTGAGGGTCCGCCATAAAAATTATCCCTAATTAAAATATTAATTGCAATTTTTTGTTCTGGAGATAAATTATCCCAAGCAATTGTTGTTAAATCTGTATCAAGTTTGCCTAAACCTACCCATGCTATAGCTTCATAAGCATACCTTGGCAGTCTATTATTGTCAAATTCTTGTATAATATCCGCAATTGTTGTTCTATAATGATTTGCCATCATTTCATGATTCCAAGTAGGCTTAAACCTTTTCTCACAATAATCGTAAAGACCGAGGAAACTATCTTTACAACTGCAATGTTTAGGAGCGATTAAAATAGTTTAATAAATATTGCCATAATTCTACCGTAGTGATACCAATCACTAGTTTATTTTTTACCAAACTCTAAAATGATCAAGTCAGCTAGCAAACGCCCTGATTTCATAGCAGCGTTTATGGAGCCGTTTAACAAATGGTCGCCACAGCAATATAGATTGTCGTTAATTTTCATATCAGTAATTGTCAAATCATCTTTAAGAACAGTGAGATTTGGCAATGCGTATTTAACTTTATAGGTCTTTAAATGCGACCACTCTTCTACTTGTTTTCCAAACCAAGGCTCTAATTCCTTTTTGATTTTTTCGGCTAATTCCTGGTCCTCAAAATCTAAGATTCCATTACAAGATACCGAAATTAAAACTTTCCCCGCGGGAGCATAGGCTGTGCTGACATTTGTCATGACAGTCAAGTTGTTTACCACTTTTTCCTTTTCAGAGGCGTTTAAAATTACAACTGCTTTGTTTGAAGGTGCAATCGTAGTTTGAAAGTAAACATTAGTAACAGAACGATATTCGGTTTCAACATTACTTTTTAATTTCGAAACAAGTTCGTTTGCCTCAGTGGCAAGAATAATAATGTCTGATTTTATTTCAGCACCCGTGCTGGTGAAAATGCTGTTTCCACGAATGTCGACGACTTTTGTATTGTACAAAAAAGTATCTGCAGGCAATTGACTAGCTAGTTGTTTTGGGATTTCTTCCATACCTAATGCGGGAAGTGCGGCGTCACCTTCTGAAAACATTTTCATAACAAAATCAAACATCCTGTTGGGAGTTTCTAACTTATTTTCGAGAAAAATTCCTGAGAAAAAGGGTTTGAAAAAACGATCAATCATTTTCGAACTGAATCCGTAACTTTTCAATTGCTCCAAACTTGACTTTTGCTCTTGCAAAAAGATGCCCTTAATCGACTTCCTGATTAATTTTTGCTTCAATACGAAAGTATTAATTTTGTCTTTCAAAGATCCCACCGGTGCAAAAACCGTAGCAAGTAAGGCAGACGGTCTTCTAAACGGGTCGGCTATTTCAAACTGACCTCCATCATATAGAACAGTTGCGCCAGGCAAAAAAGTTTTTAGTTGTAATGCTTTATAATCCAAGAGCATTTGTGCCTCTGGATAAGAAGTCAGTAAAACTTGAAAACCGCGATCAAGCCTGAATCCGTCAACGCTATCTGTCTTTATGCGTCCACCTGGTCTGTCACTGGCTTCTATGATTTTCACAGAAAAGCCCTCGCGATGCAAATGTAACCCTACTGAAAGTCCCGAAATTCCTGCGCCAATAATCGTTATACTTGGTTTCATGTCTTTTTATAAAATCGTTTGATACAAATTTACTGTTTCCTTTCGTCGAACACAATACTCTCCTTTTCCTAAATACAAAAAAGGTCGCAAAATATAAATTTTGCGACCTTTTGCTTTTATTCTAGAATTCCATTTTTTGTAAACATGGTACGCAATTTGGTGTATTCTGATTCTGATTTTACTTCTAATAAATCACGAGTTTTTCCATTCTTTAATTCTATAAAATATTTTTTTCTTCCTAAAAAGACCCGCGCATTCAACCCTTTTATTTGGTCGATTGGTATTTTCTCCATTCCTGTTTTTTTAAAAATGGAGTTATAAAGTATTACAATCGAAACAGTTCCTAATACCATCCATATTATTTTCATGAAACCAAAGCTTACTTTTAGGTCTGATAAATTTAGAATCGCATTCACCAGATTTAACACCATCAGCAAGTTGATTAAAAAGAGATGGGTTTTTAGAGCATCCTTAATTTCGATCGATTTATTAGATTTGTTATAATTAATATTCATGAATCAAAACTTAAAGATAGTGCCTTGTTTTTATTGCTTATAAACATTGTTTTCTTGTTTTACATCAGCCATTAATCCGCTTGGATCGATGGTGATTTTCTTGATTGTGCTCTTTGATTTCCCAATTGTAAAATCATAGTTAGAAGCTGCCCAAGTCCAATCGCTTAAAACGGTTCTTTTTACCTCAGGCATTGGATTCTCTTTTTCGTAATGCATCTGGCGCAACGGAATATAAAAACTTTCCATAGTTCCGTCAGTATACTCTACTAATAAGTCAATGGGCATGGGCATTAGACCTATTCGTTCTAAACTAACTTTAGTTTTTTCACCGTTCTCAGTTACCATTTTAATACCGTAATCAATCGTGTTCAAAGTCTGTGCCCAGTCCACTAAATACCAATCTAGATTAGCTCCAGAAACGCGCTCTGCTGATCTTTTGATATCATTTGGAGTAGGATGTTTAAACTTAAAATCATGGAAATATCTTTTAATGGTTTCGGCCAATTTATCCTTCCCAATCACGTAATTTAATTGTGACAAAAAGATACTCCCTTTTACATACGAGGAAATACTGTAAGGTCTGTTTTCTTCATAACGATCTCCATGGGTAGTTTGCGGTTGCTCTTTTCCTGAATCAACTAAATTATAATAAGCCTTGTAGTTTCCTTGAAAAGGGTTTGCCACTTTCTTATCAGAGAATTCATTTTCCGCCAAATCTGAAACATAGGTTGTAAATCCTTCGTCCATCCATGGATGCTTAGACTCATTTGAAGCCAAAATATGTTGGAACCAAGAATGTCCCAACTCATGTGTAGCTGTTCCAAAAATCCCTTCAAGTGTACCGTTTCCTAACATCAAGGTACTCATCGCATATTCCATTCCACCATCTCCACCTTGAATAAATGAATATTGTTTGTACGGGTAATTCCCAATGTTTTTATTGAAAAAATCCATCACATTGACCATCATCGGTTCCAATTTCTTCCAGTTTTCTATCGTTTTTGGCTCGTTTTTATAAAAAAAGTGTAAGTCAACATCATTGGGTCCTTTTACGATATCATGCATGTAATTTTTGTCAGCAGCCCAAGCAAAATCATGAACCATTGGCGCTACAAAATGCCAAGTCAACATTTGCGTTTTCTTAGGATAGTTTACCGTAACACCAGCATCTTGATACCCGTGTCCAATTTCGTTTTGGTTTTGTAAGTAACCTGAACCTCCCAAAGTATATTCTTTGTCAATCGTGATATTTACATCAAAATCGCCCCAAACACCATGAAATTCTCTAGCGATATAAGGATCTGCGTGCCAACCCTCAAAATCAAATTCAGCCATTTTGGGATACCATTGCGTCATAGACAATGCAACTCCTTCTGAGTTATTTCTACCAGAACGACGAATTTGTATTGGAACCTGTCCTTCAAAATCTAAGGTGAAAGTGGTTTTAGTATTGGGCAATATTGGTTGTGCCAAAGTAACTTCAAGTATTGTTCCTACTGTTTTTGCTTCGGCAGCAACGCCGTCTTGCTTAAAATTAGAAATCTTTAAATATCCAATTTCGTCTGGTTTTAAGCCTTCGATACGACTAACTTTAACTTCTTTACCGTCTACTTTTACTTTGTTTACCATTCGCCCGTCAGGATCCTTGATGCTGTGCAGTCTCGCATCCATCTCGCTTCCGGGCTGGAATGCATTATTAAACAAATGATAATATACTTTTTTTAAAGTGTCAGATGAATTATTACTATAAACTAATTCCTGCTTTCCCTTATATTGGTAGTTTTTCACATCCATCGTAACATCCATCTTGTAATCGACGTGTTGCTGCCAATATGTGGAGCTTTGCGCTACAAGTGGACTAAAACTAAGTGTGACAATCGCTAATAAAATAATTTTTCTCATGGTATTTAAATAAAAAAATAGAAGGACTGTGGTCCTTCCTTTCGATTTGTAGCTGTGCTATTTATTTTCTTGACATTTTATCTGCCATTAACAAGGCGTTGTATGCATTTACTATTTTTCCTGATTTAGACAAAGTGGTAAAAGAACGGCTGTCTTTTGGATTTCCTGCCACTACGACATTTTCAGTAATTGCGACACCTGAATCCATCAATATATGTTTTACCTGCGATGCTGTTAATTTTGGATAGTAAGAACGAATTATAGCAGCAACTCCAGCAACATTTGGAGAAGCCATTGAAGTTCCCTGTAGATAGTTAAAAGTATCATTTGGTGTTGTTGCATAAATTTTTACGCCAGGTGCAAAAACATCAACGTTCACTTTCCCAATATTAGAGAAACGCGCCACTACTTTATCACCATACTCAAAATTCAAAGCACCAATAGTTAGCATATTGTCTGCATATTCTGTTTTTTTATCATCAGAATCGTTAGGGAAGTTTTCATTACTATCAATATCTTTTCCATCATTTCCTGCAGCGTGTACTATTAACACGTCTTTCTTCTCTGCATATTTGATGGCATCATATACCCATTGCTTGTGCGGAGAAAAACTTTTTCCAAAACTACCATTGATTACTTTCGCGCCATTATCAACCGCATAACGAATACCAAGTGCAATATCTTTATCATACTCATCTCCATCTGGCACAGCACGAACGGTCAATATTTCAACATTATTTGCAATCCCGTCTCCTCCAATATTGTTGTTTCTAACCTGGGCAACGATTCCTGCAACGTGCGTTCCATGAAGAATTTTTTCTTTGTCTGGACCCATTACATTATTGTTCCCGTACTTTGTATCGGTGATATCGTTTGGATTATCTCCCACTACTTTTCTATAATCTTGTTTTAGATTATCTCCATTAAGAAGAGCAGTCATTTCGTCAATATCTCCTTGAATTGCTTTTTCTAGATCAACAACGCTCATTCCATAAGAAAGCATTCTTTGCATTGTCACTTTACTCTCTGCTATTGAACTCTCTTTTGAATCAATTGCGTTTACTTCATCAATAGTATAGACAGGCTTCGCTAAATGCTTAACTATAACCGCATCTGCACTCGCCGTTAAAGTTAACAATTCCTTTAAACGGCTACTACCTGCTTTTGCTTGATCTATTTTATCATCATTAATCTTCTTAGCTTCCTTATACGTCACCTCATCTACTAAAGTTTTATCTTTTATGATTCTTTCGTATTCTAAATTCTCTTTAGTACTATCACCCAGAAAGTTCCAACCGTGAATGTCATCGACATAACCGTTATTGTCATCATCAATCCCGTTACCTGCAACTTCTTTTGAGTTGGTCCAAATAACCGATTTTAAATCTTCATGTTCTATGTCAACACCTGAATCTATGATTCCAACGATTACTTTTGTTCCTTTTTTATCTTTGAGAAGTTCTGAATACGCTCTGTCAACGCTCATTCCCGGAATCGTATCATTTACAATGTCCAAATGACTCCAACGCTGTAATTCATTTTCTTTTAAAGGGGCTACTTTTTTACTATTTAAAGGGGCGCTTATTGCGACTACCTGACTAAAACTTGGAACTTGCTTTTGAGCTCCACATCCCGCCAAAACCAAAACGGCAAAGGCAGATAAGCAAATGGGGTTAATGCTATTCATTTATTATTTTATTTATTAAGTTGTAATTATTGGTCTAAAATAACCCATTTTATTTCACAATAAAAACGATTAACACTATCTTAAGATTTCGTCCGCTTTAAAGACTTCCTTCAACCGCACTCCTTTTTCAGTATGTTGCACAGTAACAATTTCGTTGTGCGCATCATGTTCTAGAAACAAATAGTACGCATTATCTGCTGCTGCATTCAAAAACTTAGTTTTCTCCGGCATAGTCAGCAACGGTCTTGTATCGTAACCCATAACGTAAGGAATTGGTATATGTCCGGCTGTTGCTAGTAAATCAGCCATAAAAACAATCGTCTTACCATTGTATTGAATGTGCGGTATCATCTGTTTATCTGTATGACCATCAGCAAAAAAAATACCGAATCCTAGTTCTGATTGCTCCAGATAGTCACCTTCGGGTCTGTTGATGAAATTAAGTTGACCGCCTTCTTGCATTGGCAAAATATTTTCAGCCAAAAAAGAAGCCTTTTCTCTCGGATTTGGTTTTGTTGCCCATTCCCAGTGACTTTCATTACTCCAGAATTTAGCATTCTTGAAAGCGGGTTCATAGCCCGTTTTGTCCTTGTTCCATTGTACGCTTCCACCGCAATGGTCAAAGTGTAAATGTGTCATAAAAACATCCGTCACATCATCCCGGTGAAAACCATGTTTCGCAAGCGATTTATCCATAGAATGTGTCCCCCACAAGGAATAATAACCAAAAAATTTCTCTGATTGCTTATTTCCCATTCCAGTGTCAATCAATATAAGCCGGTCGCCATCTTCAATAAGTAGGCACCTTGCCGCTATATCGATTAAATTATTAGCATCGGCAGGATTAGTTCGACTCCAAATTGTCTTGGGTACAACCCCAAACATTGCGCCACCATCTAATTTAAAATTGCCAGTTTCGATAGGATACAATTTCATTTTTTTAGATTAAAAGATTAAAAATACAAGAATTAAAAGACCCCATTTAGCTAGTCCTATCTGTTTAAGTAATAAGAAGCTACTCCTAGAGTCTTCACTTTTTTTATAAAGACTCTGCAATTTATGAAAATTGATCTGCTTTGAAAGAAATTGCATAAACTTTTTCTATTTTGCGATTAGTTATAAAAATGTTATCAGTCATGGAAAAACGTTTTTATATAGTATCTTTGTCTTTAATTTAGACAAAATCAATATAACAATGATACAGGTTTCAGATACTGCCAAAAAGAAAATCATCGATTTGATGAGTGAGGACGGTTTTGACGCTGCTACAGACTACGTTAGAGTAGGAGTAAAAAGCGGTGGATGTTCTGGTTTGTCTTATGATTTGAAATTTGACAAAGCCAAAAGCGAAGACGATAAAATATTCATAGACAACGAAATAACAATTGCTGTTGAAAAAAAATCTTTTCTATATCTAGCCGGAACAATATTAGAGTTCTCCGGCGGAATAAACGGAAAAGGATTTGTTTTCAACAACCCAAATGCAAATAGAACGTGCGGATGTGGGGAGAGTTTCTCTCTTTAAAACTAAAAATTTTAAATCCACAATTTAATTTCTATTTAGATAAAATAATAAAATTTAATTTTTCAATTTTGAATCATTAGGTTTTTTAATTTAAAAATATGCCAAAATATACAGAAGACGATTTAAAAATCGAACTCGAAACTAAAGAATACAAGTACGGTTTTTATACCGAATTAGAAGCGGATACTTTTCCTATTGGCTTGAACGAAGATATTGTTCGTGCTATTTCGTTGAGAAAAGAGGAACCACAATGGATGACTGACTGGCGTATCGAGTCTTTTCGTGCTTGGCAGGAAATGACAGAGCCAGAATGGGCTAATGTTCATTATCCAAAACCAGACTTTCAGGCGATCTCCTATTATTCAGCACCAAAAGCGGTAGACCCTAATAAAACATTAGACGATGTCGATCCAGAGCTTTTAGAAATGTATAAAAAGTTAGGCATCTCTGTTGACGAGCAAAAGATGATGAATAATGTAGCTATGGATATCGTAGTCGATTCCGTTTCAGTCGCAACGACCTTCAAAAAGTCGTTAGGTGAGAAAGGAATTATCTTTATGAGTATTTCTGAAGCTATTAAAGAGCATCCAGAATTAGTTCGTAAATATTTAGGAACAGTCATTCCACAAAAAGATAATTTTTATGCCGCATTGAATTCAGCTGTTTTCTCTGATGGATCATTCTGTTATATTCCAAAAGGTGTTCGTTGTCCAATGGAACTTTCTACTTATTTTAGAATCAACCAAGCGGGAACAGGACAGTTTGAGAGAACCTTACTAATTGCAGATGAAGGAAGTTACGTAAGTTACCTTGAAGGTTGCACCGCACCAAGTCGTGACGAAAACCAACTGCATGCCGCAGTAGTGGAATTAGTCGCCTTAGACGATGCCGAAATCAAATATTCGACCGTACAAAACTGGTATCCAGGAAACAAAGAAGGTAAAGGTGGAGTTTTCAATTTTGTAACAAAAAGAGGAATCTGTGAGAAAAATGCAAAAATATCATGGACGCAAGTAGAAACGGGTTCTGCCGTGACTTGGAAATATCCATCTGTTATACTTAAAGGAGACAATTCAGTTGGAGAATTTTACTCGATTGCTGTTACTAATAATTTTCAACAGGCTGACACCGGAACGAAAATGACTCATTTAGGTAAAAATACCACATCAACTATTATTTCTAAAGGAATCTCTGCTGGACAGTCTCAAAATAGTTATCGTGGTTTAGTGAGAATTTCACCAAATGCAGATAACGCGAGAAACTTTTCGCAATGCGACTCCTTATTGATGGGTAATAACTGTGGAGCACATACTTTCCCTTACATCGAAAGCAAAAATCCATCTGCAAAAATTGAACATGAGGCTACAACAAGTAAAATTGGTGAAGATCAGGTTTTCTATTGTAATCAACGTGGAATTCCAACTGAGAAGGCAATCGCTTTAATCGTAAATGGTTTCAGTAAAGATGTACTGAATAAGTTACCGATGGAGTTTGCTGTGGAAGCGCAAAAACTATTGGAAATATCTCTTGAAGGTTCAGTAGGATAATTTTCCTACCACAAAAAGAGAATCAAATGAATCTTAATACCTTAAAGGGTTTAAACTAAAAAACTAATGTTAAGCATAAAAAATCTACACGCCTCAGTTGGAGGTAAGGAAATATTAAAAGGAATCAATCTCGACGTAAAAGCAGGTGAAATTCATGCAATAATGGGACCAAACGGTGCCGGAAAAAGTACGCTTGCGTCAATCATTGCTGGAAACGAAACCTATGAAGTAACCGAAGGTGAAATCGTTTTAGAAGGAGAAGACCTTCGTGAATTAGCTCCCGAAGAAAGAGCACACAAAGGGGTATTCCTTTCGTTTCAGTACCCAGTAGAAATCCCTGGAGTTTCAGTAACTAATTTCATCAGATCAGCAATTAACGAAACTCGTAAAGCTAACGGTGAAGAGGACATGCCAGCGAACGAAATGCTAAAGGTAATCCGTGAAAAATCAGAATTGCTAGAAATCGATAGAAAATTTTTGTCTCGCTCCCTAAACGAAGGTTTTTCAGGTGGAGAGAAGAAACGTAATGAAATTTTCCAAATGGCTATGTTAGATCCAAAATTGGCAATTCTTGACGAAACTGATTCTGGTTTAGATATTGATGCACTTAGAATTGTTTCTAATGGGGTAAATAAACTAAAAAGCGATAAAAACGCTATCATTGTTATCACGCACTACCAAAGATTACTGGATCATATCGTTCCTGATTTTGTACACGTACTTTACGATGGAAAAATCGTAAAAACAGGCGGTAAAGAATTGGCGCATGAACTGGAAGAAAAAGGATACGACTGGATCAAATTAGAACAAGAAGCATAAATTAGTTAACAGTTTTCAGTTATCCGTTTTCAAAACTTATAACTCATAGCTCACAACTCATAACTAAACAAAATGGATTTAAAAGAAAAATTACTATCGTCTTTTATGGCTTTTGAAGAGCGAATCGATGTTCATTCAGAACTTTACGATGTACGCACCGCGGCTATAAAAAACTTTGAAAATAAGGGATTCCCAACAAAAAAAGACGAAGCCTGGAAATACACTTCGCTAAATGCACTCTTAAAAAATGACTTTACTGTTTTTCCAAAGCATGAAAGCGCTGTTGAGTTTAGCCAAGTAAGAAAATATTTTTTACATGAAGTCGACACCTACAAAGTAGTATTTGTTGACGGTGTTTTCAGCTCGTACTTGTCTTCGACAACGCACGAAGGAATAGATGTTTGTTTAATGTCTTCGGCGTTGAATAAACCCAAGTACAAAATGATTATTGATAACTACTACAATCAAATTGCCAACAAGGAAGAAAGTTTAACTTCGTTGAATACGGCTTTTGCCATTGAAGGGGTCTATGTCAACATACCAAAAAGCAAAGTCGCTGACAAACCTATCGAAATCATGTATTTCTCAACTGGAAGCGAAGCAGCCCTAATGGTACAGCCAAGGAACTTGGTAATTGTAGGAGAGAATTCACATGTTCAAATTATTGAACGCCACCAAAGCTTAAATGAGAATCCGGTATTGACTAATTCAGTTACCGAAATTTTTGCTCAAAAACGAGCTATTGTAGATTACTATAAGATTCAAAATGACAATCTGACTGCAAATTTGATTGACAACACCTATGTATCTCAAAAGCAAGAAAGCAGCGTTGCAGTGAATACTTTTTCTTTTGGAGGAAACCTAACCAGAAACAACTTGAATTTCTACCATTTTGGAGAAAGAATAGTAAGTTACTTGAATGGAATTACAATTATTGGAGAGAAGCAACACGTAGACCATTATACTTTGGTACAGCATGCTACTCCAAATTGTGAAAGTCATCAAGATTACAAAGGAATCTTTTCTGACCGTTCGACCGGTGTTTTCAACGGGAAAATTTACGTAGAAAAAGAGGCTCAAAAAACAAACGCATTCCAAAAAAACAATAACATCTTATTGAGTGATAAAGCGACTATAAACGCTAAGCCTCAACTAGAGATTTTTGCGGATGACGTAAAATGCTCACACGGTTGTACCATAGGGCAATTAGACGAAAGCGCTATGTTCTATATGCGTCAGCGTGGGATTCCAGAAAAAGAAGCCAAAGCTTTATTAATGTATGCATTCTCGAATGCCATTATCGAAAGCATCAAAATACCTGAATTGAAGCAAAGAATCACCAAAATTATCGCTAACAAATTAGGCGTTAAAATTGGATTTGATTTGTAACACAATTGAGGACTTAGAATAATTTAACCCTTTCAGAGTTTTGAGCTTTGAAAGGGTTTTTTTATTTTAGAGCAATCTCCAGCTCCCGACTATCCAGTCTAAAAAAATAATTACAGCGTTCCAATGGGTAGTTAAAATAGGATTGGATTTGTATTAAATTCTGAACCACAATCCCACTGATTATCGGGGTGCAACGTTTTATGCAAAGGATTAAAAGCTTTGTGAACTTAACGCTTTTCCTTTGTGCTCTTAACGGTTAGACCTCATTTTAATAAGAGAAACATTCCGGCTAAAACCCTTACTTCTTCAAACTACCGATCACTTCTTTCAAAAATCCATTAAAATCAAAATCGGGATCTTCTTTTAAACCCATACGTACGATAACCAAATCCAATGATGGAATGATAGCTACCATCTGTCCTTGAAAACCACTACAATAAAACATATCCCTTGGAGCATCCGGAAACTTACCACCTGCGTTTAACCAAAACTGCGCCCCATAAGCCCCCTCTGACGTTGCGGTGGGAGTTGCAACATATTTCACCCAACTTTCCTCTAGAATCTGCTCCCCATTCCAGTTTCCTTTGTGCAAGTACAATAGTCCAAATTTTGACCAATCGCGTGTCGTTGCCCAACCGTAAGAAGAGCCCACATAATTACCCGACATATCCGCTTCGATTACCATAGAGTGCATCCCGATTTTATCAATCAACTCCGCATACCAAAAATCTAAATATTCCTGGTGTGTTTTAAACTGACTTCTTAAAATATAGGACAGTAAGTTAGTAGTACCGGAGGAATAGTTCCAATAAGTGTTGGGTTCAAAAGCAGCTATCTTCTCTAATTGTACTCTTCCCATATTCCTAGACTGAAATAACATCGTTGTAGCATCACAAATCGTACTATAATTCTCCTCCCATTCCAATCCAGAATTCATGTGAAGCAAATCGTTTGTCGTAATATTTTTACGTTTATCTTGCTGCCACTCCGCTATTGGAGCTGGTTTGTATATATCATATTTTCCCTTTTTTTCCAGTATTCCAAAAATGGTGGACGTAATGCTTTTGGTCATCGACCAACCCAGAATTTTACTGTCTTTATTAAAACCCATATCGTATTTCTCAGCAATAATTCGGTCCTTGTGTATCACAATAACAGAACGGGTTCTTTTGTCCTTTTTTACTCCCGTATCAAAGGCATTGGCTACTGCCGCATTCAATTTAGCATAATCAACTGAACTAAAAACAGTGTCTTTAGATTCCTGATTCCCGTAAGGAAAAGCTAACCCTGACATAATTTTAGTTCTTTTAGGAACGTTGTAAGGAGTAGTCTCATCAAAATCAGCATCTACCAACATAGCTCCCAAACCTTCCCTATAGATCGCTTTTCGTTCTTTCAATCCATAGACAGAAGCTGTCGCAAATTGTCCCTTTTCATCGATGACATTTGTAGCTAAATCTATTAAGTCAATATCATTGTCTCCTTTTTCAATTGTTTCTTTTGCACGCTTATCAATAAAATGTCCTGAAGCAATACTTTTAGCTGAGAAACCCGAAATTAAATCCAATTTGGGATATGTTATAAATCCATAATAAAAAAGACCTACAAAAGAGGCAAAACCAACTAGTTTTACTATTTTTTTCATTTGACACAATTTTAACGCAATTTAGTAAAATATATCATTATTGATACTATACTATATCTCTATGAACGTATAGGAAACAAGCATAAAAAACAATGATTTAGCCGTTAAAACAATTTGTATTTCAGTACTTTTGTATCAATATATTATTCTAAATAATTATGCTAGATATTCAAAAAATAAGAGCTGATTTCCCCATACTTTCACAAAAAGTTAATGGAAAACCTTTAGTCTATTTCGACAACGGTGCAACGTCACAAAAGCCACAAATTGTGATTGATGCCATTTCAAAATACTACCAGGAAATTAATGCAAACATCCATCGCGGCGTGCACACTTTAAGCCAGCTTGCTACTGATGCTTATGAAATTTCACGTGGTAAAATTCAGAACCACATCAATGCCAAATTTTCTCATGAAGTACTATTTACTCCTGGAACCACTTTTGGAATTAATTTAGTTGCAAACGGATTTGCCTCTATTTTAAAACCTGGTGATGAAGTATTAGTTTCAGCAATGGAGCACCATAGTAATATTGTGCCTTGGCAAATGCTTTGCGAAAGAACAGGTGCGGTACTAAAAGTTATCCCTATGAATCAAGAGGGGGAACTGATCATGGCCGAATACGACAAGTTACTTTCAGAAAAAACTAAAATCGTTGCGGTAATCCATATTTCAAATGCACTAGGTACAATTAACCCAGTCAAGTATATGATTGATAGAGCACATACCTATGGAGCAGCTGTCTTAATCGATGGAGCGCAAGCTGTCCCGCATTTAAAACCAAATATGCAAGAGTTAGATTGTGATTTTTATGTTTTTTCAGGACATAAAATATGTGGCCCAACTGGTATAGGGATTTTATACGGTAAAGAATCTTGGCTAAATAAGCTTCCTGCTTACCAAGGAGGTGGAGAAATGATTAAAGATGTGTCTTTTGAGAAAACTACTTATGCAGGACTACCCCATAAATTTGAAGCAGGAACACCGAATGTCGCTGGTGGAATCGTTTTAGGAACTGCCGTAGATTACATGAACGAAGTTGGCTTTGAAAACATTCAAAAACAAGAACTTGAATTATTAGCCTATGGAACAAAACGCTTGTTAGAAATTGAAGGTTTGAAAATTTTTGGTACAGCAAAAGAGAAAACCTCTGTAATTTCATTTAACATTGAAGGCATTCATCCCTATGATATTGGCACAATAATTGACAAATTAGGAATAGCGGTTAGAACAGGGCATCATTGCGCGCAACCGATCATGACTTTTTTCGATATTCCGGGAACAATACGAGCTTCTTTTTCTTTTTACAATACCAAAGAAGAAATCGACGTTATGGTTGAAGCGGTGAAAAGAGCAGCACTCATGTTGTCTTAACAATTTAAACGATGAAAATACTATCTTTACTATTATTGACTGTTTTTCTTGGAAAGAGCTGCGAGGGACAAAACAAGCAAATTCTAGAATCTGCTGTTATTGAATATACGGCAAATTCTAGAGGGTTTTACCAGAAAATCACTATTCAAAACCAAATGGTCTTGATTTCAAAAGATAGAAGTGGAAACGACAAGGCAGTTGCTACAAAAATAGCTGCCGATGATTGGGAAGAGTTAGTGGTTTATTTCAAGAAAATAGAGTTGGACAACCTGTCAAAACTAAAAGCGCCTACGGAAAAGCGTTTTTATGACGGTGCGCCAATTGCTACATTTAAAATCATGTTTAAAGATGAAACCTATAAATCCCCAAGTTTTGATCATGGCTTTCCTCCAAAAAATATTGAACAATTCGTAAATAAAATAAATTCATTTGTAAAACAAAAAGATGAAAATTAAAGAAATACAAGACGAAATAGTAGACGAATTCTCCATGTTTGATGACTGGATGGAACGTTATGAATATATCATTCAATTAGGCAAAAGCCTTCCATTGATCAAAGATGAATTCAAAACCGATAGTAATGTAATAAAAGGCTGCCAGTCAAAAGTATGGTTGCAAGGAGAAAAAAACGATCAAACAATCGTTTTCACCGCAGACAGTGACGCGATTTTGACGAAAGGCATTATAGCGATCTTGATTCGTACTTTTTCAAACCAAACCCCTAAATCTATTCTGGAAGCTGATATGGGTTTTATAGACGCCATTGGTTTAAAGGAACATTTATCACCCACGCGCGCTAACGGACTAGTATCCATGATTAAGAATATTAAAATGTACGCTTTGGCCTTCGAATCACAAAACTAAAAAAATATTATTCGTATGAAAAAATTGTTTTTTATCATACTATTAATTATTGGAAACGTTGTTTTTTCACAAAGCGGAATTGGAGAACAATATTCGAAAATCAAATTTGTTTACGAACAAAAATCAAAATTTTTTTTTGAAGATGACAAAGTATATGCGGATACATTATTAATTGCCTATCTATTCCCAAAATTAGAGTTTTCAAAAGTAACAAATCCGCTTGATTCAAAAAAAATTATTGGTTTTCTGGCAATTAATGACCTTAACAAGGAAGATAAAAAGAGACTAGGAAGTAGTTTATATCATTCAACCCATACAATAGAAGGGAGCTATGATCTAAAAAAAAATAAAACAAAGTTGTTTTTTACGAGAGGAAGCAAAACTATGTATGAAACTTTGAAAAAACATATTGGAGGAGGTGGATATAGTAAATTTACATTTAATGTGATTATTGATTATGGTGCTAAAAAAATACACACTAACTATCCAAGAACTAATTACACCGAATCTTTTGACTCACAAATGAAGCAAATCAATTTTGCGAACAATGACAAAGTTTTAGGAACCTATACTTTTCAAACAGAAAATGGCAACAGAACCGACGTAGTTACTTTAAATAAAAATTATATAAATAAAATAGCTCCTAATATTATATTTTCTAACAATGATTTCGGAATTGATCAAATAGTTTCGCTTTTTGATACAATAAAATTAATATCAGTTAGCTATCAATAACACAATAAAAATAAAAAAAATATGGAACAAGAAATAGACACTAACGCATTAGGAGAGGCAATCGTAAAAAAATTAAAAACAATTTACGACCCTGAAATCCCAGTAGATATTTATGAACTAGGATTAATCTACGATGTGATGGTAAATACCGATTACGAAGTAAAAATTCTGATGACATTGACCTCGCCTAACTGCCCTGTTGCAGAAAGTTTACCAAGGGAAGTAGAAGAAAAAGTAAAAACAGTCGAACATGTAAAAGATGCTGAAGTAGAGATTACCTTCGACCCGCCTTGGAGCAAAGACTTAATGAGTGAAGAAGCAAAATTAGAATTAGGCATGTTATAAAATAAGTATTTAATTTTCAGTTTTTTAGCATGCAGTTACTAGCTGACCCCTAAAAAACTGAAAATTGAACCATCAATATTTAAAAAATGGACGAAATAATTAATAAAGTCGCCACTAGCAAACTAGAGGTATTCGATTTAGAAGATCATTATCCGAAGGGTGTTCGATCTCAGGTTGATATTTCACAATGGCTACTGGAAGGCTTTTTATTAAAAGAAAAAGAGTTTAGGGAACACCTTAAAAATCACGATTGGACTCAGTACCAGGGTCAATTTGTCGCTGTCAACTGCAGTACCGATGCTATTGTTCCGGCGTGGGCTTCCATATTAGTTACAATTCAACTGGCCCCTTTCGCTACTAAGATAGTGGACGGAAACATAGATGATTTAAATGCTGCTTTGTACGAAGAATTACTGGCTAAGATTGACTTTTCCGCGTATGTTAATAAGTCAATTATTATAAAAGGCTGTTCGCAAAAGCCGGTTCCTACACGTGCCTATGTTCTGGCCGCACAGTATTTACAACCCTATGCCCGTAGCATTATGTACGGCGAAGCTTGCTCTGCCGTTCCGTTATACAAAGCAAAAAAATAAGATGAATTAAACCACCGAGATATGAAAAAGTCGCTACCTTCTATTGTTTTTATTTTAGCAGTACTTATTGGAAACGCTCAGGAAACTCCAAAAGACACCACCAAACTTTGGACAAAAAAAGGAAATCTTTCTCTGCTTTTTAATCAATCGGCTTACAACAAACAATGGCTTGGCGGCGGAACATCTAACATGGCTGGTAATTTTGGTATTAACTACGACTTCAACTATAAAAAGGGTGCTGTAGTCTGGGATAATAAATTTATTCTCGCGTATGGTTTAAGTAAAATTAAAGGCGACAGCAGAACAGCCAAAACAGATGATCGCTTAGAATTAAATTCTCTTTGGGGTAAAAAAGCAAATGGCGACTGGTACTACTCGATGTTTTTCAATTTTAAAAGTCAGATGGACACTGGCTATGATAAAAACGTGGTTAAAATATCCCATTTTTTCTCTCCAGCTTATTTCCAATTGGGGCCAGGTATGTTATGGAAAAAAAGTGATAACCTAAGTGTGAATTTTTCTCCCACTACCTCAAAACTAATCTTAGTCCATAATCACTTTACTGATTTCGGGCCATCTTTTGGTGTTTTACAAGGCGATACCTCTCGATTTGAATTTGGAGCCAGCATTACAGCCTACTACAAATTCATTATAATGGCTAACGTCTCCATAGAGAACCGTCTAAATTTATATTCTAATTATTTGGACGATCCACAAAATGTCGATATCGATTACCAGATGAATGTGGTGATGAGAATCAACAAATACCTGACGGCAAATGTCGCTTTACAAACCATATATGATGACAATTCCGTTCAAGCAGTACAAGTAAGAGAAATATTTGGAATAGGAGCTAATTACGGTTTCTA
>JBLIKD010000019.1:0-20741 GCA_047636275.1 Flavobacterium sp.
TGCCTTTAGATTTAACTAAGGATCAAATTGAGGAAATCATTATGAAAGACGAAAGAACGATAAAACAATTAGAAGGAAGAACACCAAATAAGGTGATCATCGTACCTGGAAAAATCATTAATCTGGTTGGGTAAGTTTCTTAAAAATTACAATAGTTAAAATCCAAATTCCAATTACTGGGATTTGGATTTTTCATAAAACATCTATTATGAATATAGTATAGCCCAATAACAACGCGTTCTATTGTTTCATGATCTATGTCACTTAGCTTGTTACGCTGAAAGCATATTAATATACGTGAGTAAGTTTACAGATACGCTTTCAGCGTAAAAAATAGTGCTAGGTAACTGATCCAAAATGGACTATCAAATAAATAGAATCAGTATAAATCTCTTTTTTTAATTGTTCAGCTATATAAAATCATAGAAAAGTGGATTGTGGAGATCTATTTTATTCTTTAGATAAAACTTTAAAGCGATGCTAAAAGTGCCCTTTCTAAAAGATTATTCTTAATTTTCAGATTATGATTCTATGTGGTTTAAAACTTTTGGAATGATAATGTTTTAGTGTCAAAATGACATTAGAAAAATTTGGTTCAAAATTTGTATTGTAATTCTTAACTTCAAACACGAAGTAAACATAAAAATAAAATAGATGGGAATGAGTTATTTAATTCTTGCCGGAGCAATCATGCTGGCAAGCTGGGCAGTAAGTTCGAGGCTAAAAAGTAAATTTGAACATTATTCTAAAATGCAATTGCAAAATGGAATGAGCGGTGCTGAAATTGCTGAGAAGATGCTGGCTGATAATGGAATTCGTGATGTGCGCGTGATTTCGGTAGCGGGTCAATTGACAGATCACTATAATCCGGTTAACAAAACAGTGAATCTTAGCGAGGCTGTATATAATCAAAGGAACGCCGCTTCGGCAGCTGTGGCAGCACATGAATGTGGGCATGCGGTCCAACATGCCGTGGGCTATCAATGGTTAACTATGCGTTCTAAATTGGTTCCATTTGTAAATGTAGCATCCTCATATATGCAGTGGATTTTGATAGGTGGAATTTTATTAATGAATAGTTTTCCGCAGTTGTTGCTTATTGGAATCGTGCTTTTTGCGGCAACAACAATCTTTTCATTAGTCACTTTGCCAGTTGAATATGACGCTAGTAATCGGGCTTTAGCTTGGTTAGAGAGCAAAAAAATGCTTACGCAGCAAGAACATGACGGAGCCAAAGATGCTCTGACTTGGGCTGCGAGAACTTATGTAGTAGCTGCTTTGGGGTCTATCGCTACCTTACTGTATTATGTTTCCATTTATATGGGAGGCGGTAGCCGAAGAGATTAGGCAATTAGAAAATAGGTTAATTTGATAATTTCCCCTGTATGGTTAGAAGCCGTCTCGTTTTATGAATGAGATGGCTTTTTTAATGACTTCATCCTCGTACTATCGTAGCCGTTCATTAAAGCTGAATTTGTCTGTCTATTTGTTGGTCTAAAGAAATAAAGGTCTCTGTTCTCGATACGCCTTCTATTGTTTGGATTTTTGTATTCAGTAAATTCATTAAATGCTGATTGTCTTTACAGATTATTTTAATTAAGATGGACCAGTTTCCAGTCGTGTAGTGGCACTCTAGTACCTCGGGTATTTTTTTTAGTTCTTTAACAGCTTCTAAGTTTCGCGCTGCTTTGTCTAGGTAAACTCCAACAAAAGCCATGGTGTTGTAACCAAGAACTTTGTGGTTCACTACAAATTTTGATCCTGAGATTACACCGGATACTTCTAGTTTTCGCAACCTTTGATGGATAGCAGCTCCTGAAATCCCTATCTTATTTGCGATTTGAAGGATTGGTTTTCTGGCATCTTCCATAAGAAACCTCAAAATTTCCTTATCGATTCCATCTATTTCTACTATCATGGAGTTAATTTTCATAGCTTTTATTTTAGAACTGAAATCAGCATGTTTACCCGTAATTGGGGACCAAATTTAAACAAAAACAAATAATAATTTCATAACTGTGCGTTATTTATTGAGCTATTAATTAGTTTTCTCTCACGAGATGAAAAGAAACGCAATGTTGATATAGGAAGTCCGTTTTTTAAAGGGAACTAGAATTTGACTTTGTGAGTAGTATACATAAAAAAACCATCTGAAGATCAGATGGTTTTTTTGACATAAAGTCAATAATTATTTTCCTTTATTAGCATCAAGAATATATTTTTCTAAGGCCATTGTCATTGAAGGTGCATTTGGCGATGGGGCCAAGATATCGATTCTTAAACCATTGTCTAAAGCTTCTTTTTGAGTAGTACTTCCAAAAACTGCTATTCTAGTATCATTCTGTTTAAAATCTGGGAAGTTTTTGAATAATGATTTAATTCCAGTAGGACTAAAAAAAGCTAGAACATCGTAATACACGTCCGCTAGATCAGAGAGATCACTCATTACTGTTTTGTAAAAAACAGCAGGAGTCCAGTCTACTTTTAACCCATTAAGGGTTGTTGTAGCATCGGCATTTAATTGATCTGATGCAGGCAAAAGAAATTTTTCGTCTTTATATTTTTTTATCAAAGGAGACAAGTCTGCAAAATCCTTTGGACCTACATAAATTTTGCGTTTTCTATAAACAACATATTTTTGTAAATAAAAGGCAACTGCTTCTGATTGACAGAAGTATTTCAAACCTTCGGGTACCTTGAAACGCATCTCATCGGCAACTCTAAAAAAATGATCTACAGAATTTCTACTTGTTAAAATAATTGCAGTATAATTATTGAGATCAATTTTTTGAAGTCTGATCTCTTTTGCATTAACTCCTTCTACATGAATAAAAGGCCTGAAATCAATTTTAACTTTATGCTTCTGTTGGAGTTCAAAGTAAGGAGAGTTCTCTACTTTAGGCTCGGGTTGTGACACCAAAATTGTTTTCACTTTCATATTATAACTTTTTCTAAGTGCCCTCTTTTTTAAACATAAAAAACATAAAAAAATAGGGGGCTATTTCGAGAGCGCAAAGATATAAAATAAAATAAAACATCTTACTGAATATTAGATGTTGATATTTTTTTATTGAAATTAAATAAGTTATAACGTTGATTAGTAATACTATAGATATTATTATTAATGGAATATTTCTTGATATTGTATCGTAATAAAACAATATAATGTTAATAGGAAGGATAAATAACCCAATATAGGTTCTATAAGTAACTTTTTGAAGGTTAAATTGTTCTACGAATTCCTCAATATGGAATGCGGTAGCGATAATTTTTTCGATTAAATATTTAGATAAAACGAAGAACATTAAAAATGTAATTATCTGAATATAAAGTATTAGATCCGTCTTTGAACCGTACCCAAAAAAACTAAGGGAGAGTTGTATGAAAAAGGCAAAGGAAATCGCTTGTACAAAAAACAGGGAAATTGTGAAGCTGCCTTTTAGATGACTTCTATCACGATACACCTTAGCATATTTGTCCGAAAAGATTAAATTCATAAAATCGCCAAATCGATTTTCATAAACAGATTTAGTGACTGCAATAATAGCAAACGCGAGGACAAATAAAACGGTTGCCCAATCTTTGCTTTCTATTATTCTTGGATGAAGTACGTGTTCGATCATAGCCGGGCGAAATTACTAATTTTTTAGATCAATCTTTTTATTATAATTTTATTATGGATCAAATCCCATAAAAACGTTACTTTTGCTGTGAAATTACGAGAAATATGAACGACTGTATTGTTATAATTCCTACCTATAACGAAATTGAAAATATCGAGAGCATAATCAGGTCGGTGCTTTCTCAACACAAACCATTTCATATTCTTATAGTTGATGATAATTCACCGGATCGTACGGCAGATAGGGTCAGATTGCTTCAAACTGAATTTAGTGGCCGTTTATTTTTGGAAAATAGAGAAAAGAAATCGGGATTAGGGACCGCCTATGTTCATGGGTTCAAGTGGGCATTACAAAAGAAATATGACTTTATTTTTGAAATGGATGCTGATTTTTCTCATAATCCAAATGACCTAGAGAAACTATACAATGCTTGTCATTTTGGAAATGCTGATTTAGCTATCGGTTCGCGATATGTTACAGGAGTTAATGTGGTCAATTGGCCATTAAATCGAGTACTGATGTCTTATTTTGCATCAGTTTATGTTCGAATTATTACGGGAATGAAAATTCATGATGCTACTGCAGGGTTTATCTGTTATAAAAGAGAGGTACTTGCAGAAATCGACCTTAATAAAATAAAATTTGTAGGTTATGCGTTTCAGATTGAGATGAAGTATAGAACCTTCTGTAAAAAATTCAATATTGTCGAAGTGCCAATAATTTTTACAGACAGAACAAAAGGGGAATCAAAAATGAGTAATTCAATAATTATTGAAGCTGTTTTTGGAGTAATTTCTTTACGATTAAAAAAATTAGTTAATAGTTTATAATATAAAAAAAAACGATGAATAGGGTTTTAATTAAGAATGCCAAAATAGTAAATGAAGGGGTGATTTTTGAGGGCGATGTTTTAATTGAAAATGACTTAATTGTTGAGATTTCAGAGAGCATAAGCGCTAAGTCATCAGAATGTGTAATCATTGATGCAGAAGGGAACTATTTGATGCCAGGTGCTATCGATGATCAGGTTCATTTCAGGGAGCCAGGCCTGACCTATAAAGGAGACATAGAGTCTGAATCTAGAGCTGCAGTTGCCGGGGGAATCACTTCTTTTATCGAACAACCTAATACAGTTCCAAATGCGGTGACCCAAGAAATTTTAGAAGAAAAATACCAGTTGGCTGCTGAGAGATCGTATGCGAATTATTCGTTTATGATGGGAGCGACCAATGATAACTTGGAAGAAGTTCTAAAAACAAATCCAAAAAATGTCGCTGGTATCAAAATATTTTTGGGATCTTCTACGGGCAACATGCTCGTTGATAATGAAGCTACCTTAGAAAAAATATTTTCGAGTACACCAATGCTTATTGCTGTTCATTGTGAAGATGAAACTACTGTACAAAACAATTTAGAAAAATATAAGGCAGAGTATGGAGAGGATGTTCCCGTTACGGTTCATCATCTTATCCGTAGTGAAGAGGCATGTTATATCTCCTCTTCAAAAGCGGTTGCATTAGCTAAAAAAACAGGAGCACGTTTGCATATTTTTCATTTATCGACTGCGAAAGAAATGGATTTGTTCACAAATAAAATTCCATTAGAACAAAAGAAAATTACTGCCGAAGTTTGTATCCATCATTTATGGTTTACCAATGATGATTATGCCACTAAAGGGAATTTGATAAAATGGAATCCAGCAGTAAAAACAGCAAATGACCAAAAAGTGCTGTGGGAAGCTTTATTGGATGGAAGAATCGATGTGGTTGCAACAGATCACGCACCACATACATTAGAAGAAAAGAAACAACCCTACCTTAAGGCTCCGTCGGGAGGGCCGCTAGTTCAACATGCTGTTGTGGCAATGTTTGAATCTTTTCATCAAGGAAAAATCAGTATTGAGAAAATTGTGGAAAAAATGTGCCATAACCCAGCTAAGATTTTCAAAATAGAAAAACGGGGTTTTATTAAAGAAGGCTATTATGCTGATTTAGTAATCGTCAATTCAGGCTTGCCTTGGAGTGTAAAAAAAGAGAATATATTTGCTAAATGCGGATGGTCTCCATTTGAAGGGTTTACTTTCAAATCAAGAATCACACATACTTTTGTAAACGGAAAATTAGTATATAATGCTTTTAAAGTAAAAAATATACGTCCCGGGAAAAGACTCTTGTTTGATCGTGAATAGACAAAATAGATGAAAAAAACACTAGTACTTTTTGCCGTTTTATTCGGGTTTATTAGCTGCAAAGAAAATGCTGTTGATAAGCCCAGTAAACTTATAGCAGAAGATAAGATGATAGACGTAATGTATGATTTGTCGATTTTGGATGCCATAAAGTATCAAAATCCGGCATCACTAGAGACTTACAAAATTAGTCCTTCTCAGTATATTTATAAAAAGTACAAAATTGACAGCGCACAATTTGCACAGAGCAATATCTATTATGCTTCTAACTATACGGACTACAAAGAAATGTATGATGAAGTTATCAAACGAATCGACGCAAAGAAAATAGTTTTAGATTCATTAGTAGCAAGGGAAGATAAAAAGCAAGCGAAAATCAAAGCAGACTCCTTAAAACTAAGTAAGGACACGTTGATAAAAAAAGAAGTGTTGCTATTGAAAAAGATGAAGAGTGTCAGAAGAAAGAACAAGGATACTTTGCGAATTCAATAATTTAAAAACTTTACAAGCTTGAAATTTCCCTAATGTATTGGTGTACGTCTAGGAACTCAGTATTTAATGTCCTCTTGATTTTTTCGTTAGAATATTCATAACTTGAATAAGATGCTTTAGCGGTAGCGCGGGTGAACTGTCTTTTTCTGCTGAGAATCTTTGATAAAAACCAATCCAATCTCCACCCTATTTCCATCATGTACGGTTTTAAATGGCGGGTAGGTCTTTTCACTTTCAGCGCGTCAGCAATCGTATTCAGTACATCTCGGTATAATATGGTTTGTGCAACTAGGACAAAGCGTTCGTTGCGGGTGTTGCTTCTCATTAATTCAATTGCCATTCGTACTACATCGCTAACCGTCACGAATGCTCCTTTTCCCATGGTGTAATACCGCAATCCGTTAGCAACTTCCTTAAAAAGTTGGCCGCTTCCCTGTTCTTGGAATCCAGGGCCAATAATAATTCCTGGATTTACAATGATGACATTTAACCCTTCTTGTTGACCTCGCCAGATTTCCATTTCGGCACCATATTTAGAAATAGCATAATCACTATGCGGTTTTTCTGGATTCCACTCAATTTCTTCCGTAATAATGGTTTCATTACCTGCTAAATCACCTAATGCAGCTGTAGAACTGATGTAACACAATTTCTTTACTCCTTTAGCAAGACAAAAATTCACAATGTTTGCGGTTCCTTCAATATTAGTTTTGCGCAGTAGGTCTTCATTCTTTGGATCAAATGAAATTAAGGCGGCACTGTGGTACACGTAATCAATCCCTTTAAAGGCGTGTTCCAAGGTAGGGACATCAATAATGTCACCTTGAACCCATTCTATAGCGTCGAACAAGGATAATTTGTTATAAAGCTCAAATAGGGACTTTGTTTTTTCGATAGTTGACGAATTTCGATAAATCGCACGTATTTTTTCAACTCCGAGACTTTCGGATTCTATCAAATACAGCAATAAATGCGCTCCCACCAAACCAGTTCCTCCTGTTACTAAAATCATTTTACAAAGGTAATGTGATTGTTGGATTTTTAGACCGATTGATTTTCAAATTATCCAATTAAAACTATCTTTGTGAAAATTGATTTTTAGAAAATGAAAAATATTATTTCCGAATTACAGTGGCGCGGATTGGTTCACGACATTATGCCAGGAACCGAAGAACAACTTTTAAAAGAAATGACAACCACTTATATAGGGTTTGATCCTACATCTGATTCTTTGCATATTGGGAGTTTAGTTCCAATCGTTCTTTTGGTGCACTTAAAAAATTTTGGACATAAACCCATTGCTTTAGTAGGCGGTGCGACAGGAATGATTGGTGATCCTTCTGGAAAGTCAGATGAAAGAAACCTTCTTGATGAAGCGACTTTAAATCATAACGTAGAAGGAATTAAAGGGGTATTATCACGTTTCTTAGATTTCAATTCAGATGAGGTAAATGCACCAGTTTTAGTAAATAATTACGACTGGATGAAAGAGTTGTCGTTCATCAACTTTGCACGTGATGTGGGCAAGCGTATTACTGTAAATTATATGATGGCTAAAGATTCTGTAAAGAAAAGATTAGCTGGAGAGGGAGAAGGGATGTCTTTTACCGAGTTTACGTACCAATTAATTCAAGGATACGATTTTTATCATTTACATAAAGAATACAATTGCTTGTTGCAAATGGGCGGGTCAGACCAATGGGGGAATATTACTACTGGTACTGAGTTAGTGCGTAGAATGAACGTAGGGGAAGAGGCCAAAGCTTTTGCTATGACTTGTCCGTTGATTACAAAAGCAGACGGTTCTAAATTTGGGAAATCCGAAGGTGGAAATGTGTGGTTAACTGCTGACAAGACATCAGTGTATAAATTTTATCAGTTTTGGTTGAATACAACCGATATTGATGCTGAAAAGTATATTAAGATTTTTACCTTTTTAGACAAGGAAACAATAGATAATTTAATTGAAGAACACAAAGTAGCACCTCATTTAAGAGTGTTGCAACGTAAATTAGCCGAAGAGTTAACGGTTTTTGTTCATTCGAAACAAGGACTGGAAAAAGCGATTAAGGCTTCTAACATTCTTTTTGGAAATGCTACTGCTGAGGATTTGAAAGAATTAGACGAAGCTACTTTTTTAGAAGTTTTTGATGGTGTACCTCAGGCGGAAATTTCAAGAAGCGAAGTCGAGGCGGGAGTTGATATTATCATTCTTTTGAACGAGAAAACAGGTTTTTTTAAATCGAATGGAGAAGCCAGACGTGCGCTTACAGCGAATTCAATTTCAGTCAATAAAGAAAAAGTGAAAGAGGATTTTATACTTTCTGCTAAAGACTTAATCAACGATCAGTTTGTATTGTTGCAAAGTGGTAAGAAAAATTATTTTGTTGTGAGGATTGTTTAACTGTTTATTCGGTTAACCGATTAAATAAATAACCGAATCAACTCTTACAAAACCATTAAATTACATCCTCGAATATCAGAATTATCAAAACGTCCCAATACTTCGAAAGAGTTGTTGGGATTTTTTTTGCCTAAGTCTTGCGTGGCGATAAAAGAACAGGAATTTATATTAGCTAGATCGATTACATTGATTCCGCCTGTTTTTCCTTGTTGAATATAAGTCAGTGCATCTTCTGTATCGCGGATGAGAATTTGTATCCAAGAAGGGCACTCAAATACGCCTTCTCCCAGCGAATAGGCTTGTGATAGTAACTCTGTCATTCCGTATTCAGAATGTATGGCTGATACGCCAAACCCTTCGCAAAGTTGTTGGTGTAGTTCTTCCCGAATCATTTCTTTTCGTCTGCCTTTCATACCTCCCGTTTCCATGATAACGGTGTTTCGCAATTGAAACTGATGTTTTTCGATGAGGTCCAATAAAGCAAAAGTGACTCCTATTAGAATTACATTTTGACCGGATTGGTCTAATTCGGTTAATTTTTTTATCAGCTCGTCATGATTGTGCAAATAAAAACCGCTTTCGTCATGATTGGACAACTGAATCAAATCTTCGACCATATAAATTAGAGATGATCCTTCCCTTTCTAGGTAAGATGGTAGTAAAGCCAAAACCACATAATCTGCTACATTTCCATAAAACTGAGAAAATCCTTTTTGGTAACTTTTCGTATAGATAGAAGTATCTGTTACTAAGTGTTTGCTTGTCGTTAATCCGGTTGTTCCGCTGCTAGTAAATGTGTTTTCTACCGGATTTGTATTAGAGACCACAGTATGGCTTTTGAAAAACTGAATGGGTAAAAACGGAATCTGCTGGAGTGTTTTTATTTTTTGGGACTCCACTTTCATGAGGTCGCAAAACTCTCTGTACACCAAGTTATTTTCGTGTTGATATCGAAATACTTTTAAGGCTGTTTTTTCAAATTGCTTTTGACTCGAAATGGCAAATATATCAGTAGCTGTAATCAAGATTTTTTTTTGCAAAGGTATAAATTTTAATACCTCTTTCAGATATTAAAAAGGATTCCAGTATTAATAAAAAAAGCTCCAATTTCAATTGGAGCTTTTGAATTTATTTTTTAAAAGTAATTCTACCTTACAATAAGTTTTCTAGTAGCAGTTGCGTTATCTTCATTAATCTTAATAATATAAACACCAGGGTTAAGACTTGAGACATTCAGTTCTTTTGAACTAATTAATGTTTGAAGTACTCTTTTTCCTAAAAGATCGAATATAATTATTTCTTTATCAGAATCATTTTTTGTGGAAACATATACTTTGCCGTTAGTCACGGGGTTCGGATACAAGTTAAAGCCTTCAATTACGGAGGATTCCTGCAGTTTTGTTTGTTGTTTTGTATCTTGAGCACTAAGACTCACAGAAAATAAAAAAAACAGTAAGAGTGCACTATAAAAGTAATTTTTTGCCATCAGTTTGATTTTGTTAAGTAAATATACGAAAAAAATCAAATACTATACCAAAATAAAAACACCCTTCAAAAGAAGGGTGTTTTAGGCCTATTTATTGTGTTTTTTACCCTAGAATCCAACAGACCATCCAGAAGCCCAAGCTGGCATTCCAGCTCCGTTTCCAGCTCCGGTAGAAGTGGATTCTGAAGTGACGATTGCAGAAACATTAGCAGATACTCCGCTTGTTGCTGGTGCAACAGCATTTAATTTTCCTTTAGTTTTCACAGCAACATCAGCAATAAAGTTAACATTTACCGCTTTTAATGCAGTGGGAATGTAAGAGATAGTTTCATCATTTTCAACATTGAAACCTACAGCCCATCCACTGAAAACAAGGTTTGTAAAGATTCCCTTAGTACCTCGTCTTAATTTCATCGCATCATTTTCTAACCATGTACCTGTAGTTGGTGCACTACCTGGTCCAACAAGAGTTAAGTTAGTAATAGAAGGGTTTGCGATAGGTGTATTTAGATATCCTAATTCAAAGTTGTCTGCTTCAATACCTCTGTTTCCTTTTCCGAAACCTAATTTTCCGTACCAGTTTGTGTTAGTTCCAGACCATCCTTCAGTCCAGTCAAATTGGTCGTCTTCGTTTCCGATAGAAATTAGATTGGAAGTATTTACTGTTCCTCCAAAGAACTCTACTCCATCATCTGCTCCGTGGAAAAACTCAACGTAATCAATTGTTGTTCCTGAACCAACACCGAATAACGACAGTCCGTTAAATTCTTTTTCGCTGTTAAAAGCAGCTCCAGCATATTCGATTCTTAAGTATTTAATTGATCCAGAATTATCAGCAGAAACAGTTCCCCCGTAGCTTAAATCAGCAACTTCTGATTGAGCAGTTCCTGTACCACCAGTTATACGATTGATAGGTGCTTTACCGCAGATTACTAAACCGCCCCAGTCCCCAGCCGCTTTTGTAGTTAAACCGCTTGTCATTATAACAGGTTTAGCAGCAGTTCCGTTAACATTTAATTTACCACCTTGTGCGATTGCGATGTAGGAAGACGTTCCTCCAGTTCCTTCAATAATTGTTCCTGCAGGAATAGTTAATGTAGCACCACTATTAACTTGAATTTTTCCAGTTAATTTATACGTTTTTGCGGGGTCTAGAGTTACCTCACCCTCGTTTATGTCTCCTTGAAAATTGGTAGCATTCGCAGTAAATGTAGATGAAGGAGTAGCCGTTGGTGTAGGGTTGTCACTAGAAGAGCAGCTAGCAATTAGACCTGCAGTTAATGTTAAAATCCCAAATAATCTTACAGTTGATTTTCTCATGATTGTTGAATAAAATTTTTATTTATTTTCTTCTACAAAGATGGGATAAGTACTTTTTTCCCGTGTTATCTAAACGTAAATGTTTGATTACTAAAAAGCTATTTCAATATTAATTTAATGTAAAATCCCAAGGATTTACTGAGGTTTGGCTGTTCTTTCATTTGGGGAAGGTTAATAAAAATTTCTAAGTTGCGTCTAATTGTTACCTAACTAAAAAGAGCAGCTGTTAGGCTGCTCTTTTTAGAAGTTTATTGGACTGCGTAGTCTTGTTAAAATTCGTAATTCAAACTTAAACTTATTGTTGCTCCTTTTTTATAGGAAAGTACATTTACATCAGCAGTAGCGTTTTCTTGAACTCTATTAATTGTGGGATTTAATAAGTTTTTTGACACTAATCCTAATCCTAATTTTTCAGTTAGTTTAGCTCTTACAATAAAATCTAAGGAACCAAACGCTTTGTCAACTAAATCACCTCTATTACTTGTTCCAATAGCGTTTAATCGATCGGAAAAGTACGTATAGGCTATCGTTGTTGTCAGGTTATTGTTTTTATCATTCCATTCATTAAAGAATGTTAGGTCAGCATTTAACAACAGATCAGATGCACCGGTAAATTTTCCTTTTGTTTTTGTGAAATCAACTTGGAATACCGTTTCTCTATTTACTTTATCAGCGTTCAATTCTTGATTGCTGTATAAGTAGGAAGCATTCAATCCAGCCGAAAGTTTTTTAGAGTTGTTAGAATCGGAATTAAAAAGTTGCTTTCTGTATTCTATCTCAGCACCAGTAACAAAACCATAATCTCCAGTATTTATATAAGAGATGTCATTTGAAGAGGAGGATATTGTCACCTCGTTCATAGGGTTTAAAATATACTTACCAAAAGCAGTTACAGAAATTAGTTCATCGCTTTTAGGAAACATCTCCCATTTAAGATCTAAATTATAGTCATCTGAAGCATACAAATCTTTATTACCCACTTTCACTTGTAGTACTTCTTCATAAATAAACGGCGCTCTTTCTTTAAATTGAGGGAGTGTATATGTTTTACTCAATCCTAATCGTAAGTTTTGTTTGCTATTCAATTCATATTTCATTACTAAACTTGGTAAAAAGGCCGTTTTGTCTAATTGATCTTGTCCTATTGAACCTAACTGTGTATTCCACTGTACTTTTTGAGTAATTTGCTCGCCGCGAAGTCCGAGTACTGCAGTTAATTTTTTCAATTTGTATTCCGTGTTAGCAAATACTGCGTGAATCATTAAGTCACCTCCATAAGTTTGCGGATCTAAAGCATTAAAAACTTGTGAGTTTCCTCGGAAAGTGGCAATAGAAAAATCACCGTTGTTGAAATTATTTTGGTTGTAAAATAAATCTAAGTTATTAGGGTCGACAACAGTATTTGTCGATCCGCTGTTCGCTTTAAGATTGAATTGGGTCGCTTGAAATCCTCTTGACTTGATTCTTTCATTTAGACCAAAAGTAATTTTTCCTTTATAGTCACCCGCTTCATTTTTATTGAATTTATAATCGTAGGAAGCATTAGCAGCTAGTTCGTCTTCTTTTAATTTTTGAAAGTATCTATGGTTATCAGGAGCTGAGATGCTTGATAATTGGTAACCTGTATCTTCATTTCTGAAAATGTTTTGAACTCTATCTGGCATACTTCCATCAATAATATTATATGAAACTCCCCAGTTTAATTTTGAGCGGTCTCCTACTTTGTGCTCACCTAGTAGCTGGTTGATCCACAAACTGTTTTTCTCATAGTTAAAACGACGGATCAAACCATTCCCATCATTTGCGATATCTACAATGTATCCCGTATACTCTTCTTTGGATTGAGTTGATGTGTTGATATAAAGTGAGTTGAAACTTACTTTGTTATTGCTATTTATTTTGTAACCAATATTAGCCATTGCGGTAGTATTAGTTTCATATTTTAGTTCCGTATAGTTATTAAAGTTCTTATTAGCAATTCCGTTGCCATTTACACTTGCTTTTGCCGTTCCGTTACTTTTAGAAGAGAAATCGTTATTGAATGAAGCTGTTGCAAAAAAGCTAATTCTTCCTTCGGATCCCACATCAAATGATTTCCCTCCAGATATCCCATAAGAGGAAGCGACAGGAGTGTACTCTTTCATTTGAAGTGAACTATAATTGAATTGTGTAAGGGGATTGTTCGGAATTGATTTTTTTGTAAAACCTACGCCATCAAATCCTTTTTGTAATTTAAAATTAGTTTCAGTAATTGCATTTGTATTTACTTTAGAGCCAACATTAATTTTCAAAAAACCCTTTCCTTTGTAGTCCTTTGATATGATGTCAACGTTTCCTCCCGCAAAATCCCCGTATATATTTCCGCCATATACTTTGTCAATCGAAATATATTCAACAATGTCCGTAGAGAAAATTTCAAGGTTTAAATTCTTCTTTTCAGGATCGTTTGAAGGAATTGGTAATCCATTCATGGTCGTAGAGTTGTAGCGATCGCCTAAACCTCTTACAAAGATATTTCCTGAGCCTTCTTGTTTTGTAATACCACTTGTTTTGGTAACAGCAGTCGCAACATCACTAACCCCTTTTCTAGCTAATTCTTGTGAACCGATGCTCTGTTTTATTTCAACTGCGTTTTTCTGATCCATTAGCAAGGCGGTTTCTTTTTGCTTGTTAGCAGTTGTAGTAATAACTACATCATCTAGTTTATAGCTGGACGCTCCTAATGCTTTGCTTAGCGTTATTGTTATTCCGCTTTTTATTGTAACAGGAACTTCGATTGATTCGTAACCAATAAAACTATATTGTACAATATAGTTTCCTGCAGGAGCGCTAAGTGAGTATTTACCATCAATATCAGTTGTGCCATTTATTTGAGTTCCTTTTAGTAATACGTTTGCAAAAGGTAACGTTTCGTTATTTGAATCCTTATCAGTTAGTACTCCAGAAATAGTACCTTTACTTTGAGAGAAAGCGAGAGTACTGATAAAAAGCGTTAAAATGAATAATGTAAGTCTCATAGGTTGTTTAATTTGGTGCAAAGTAATGGCGTATTTGTAAAGTTTGCGTTATGGAGAGGTTACCATTATGTTTGTTAAATATTACTAAAAGGTTACCAAATCAAATTACGGTTAATACTTACTTTTTGTCATTCATTTATTATTACATTTACCAATGCAAGCGTAAATTTGCCAATATGAAAAAGAAACATACGAAGATTTTGTTAGTTGATGACGAACCGGACATCTTAGAAATTGTAGGGTATAACCTCAACCAGGAAGGATATCAAATTTTCACAGCGGCTAATGGAAAAGAAGCGATTGCTAAAGCTAAGAAGGAATTGCCTGATTTGATTATAATGGATGTGATGATGCCTGAAATGGACGGTATGGAAGCGTGTGAAAATATCAGAAAAATCCCGGAGTTAAGGAATGTAATCATAACTTTCTTAACTGCAAGAAGCGAAGATTACTCACAAGTTGCAGGATTTGATGCTGGAGCTGATGACTATATCACAAAACCGATAAAGCCTAAATTATTGGTTAGTAAGGTGAAAGCGTTGTTGCGTCGCTCTAATGAAAGCGTGCAAGACAGTGAGACTTTGAACGTAGGCGGAATCGAGATTAATCGTGAAGAATATAAAATTGTAAAGGATAATATTGAAATATCATTACCTAGAAAAGAGTTTGAGTTGTTTTATTTGTTAGCATCTAAGCCAGGAAAAGTATTTAAGCGCGATGAAATTTTAGACAAAGTCTGGGGAAATGAAGTGGTAGTAGGAGGGAGAACGATAGATGTGCATATAAGAAAGCTTCGAGAAAAAATTGGAGAAGATCTTTTTAAAACCATAAAAGGAGTTGGTTATAAGTTTGAAGTGTAAATCAAACAGAATAAAAGTTGTTCGTAAAAGTGAGTTTGAGGCTTATTTAGAACACTTGGTTTAATAGACAACACACGTACTTAAAAATGAAAGTAAGTTTTAAAAAAACCTATAAGTTTGCCGTAAAATCTGCATTGTATATCACCCTTTTTTCAACGGGGTTTGTTTTGCTACTGGTCTCCGTTATGTTCAATTTACCTTCCCAAAGGCTGTATTTATTTGGTCTTATTTTCATGCTGATAGTGTATTTATTTTCATTTATTGTTTTACAGTATCGGGTGGAGCGTTTTATATACAGACGTGTAAAAAAAATCTATGATGATGTTTCGCTTTTGGAATCAAGCACATTCATAAATCAGCCCATAACGACTGATATGGAAACATTGACTAGGGAGGTGAAGAAGTTTGCAACTGACAAAAAACTTGAAATCGAAATGTTGCAAGTGCGAGAAGAATACAGAAGAGAATTTCTTGGAAATGTTTCGCATGAATTGAAAACGCCCTTATTTACGGTACAGGGATATATATCCACTTTGCTGGACGGGGCGATGGATGATAAAGTGATTCGCAAAAAATACTTAAAGCGAGCTGACAAGGGAGTGGAGCGATTAATCTATATAGTAAACGATTTAGATATGATAAGCAAACTTGAGGTTGGAGATTTGAACCTAGATATTTCAGAATTTGATATCGTTGAATTAATCGAAAATGTATTTGAACTATTGGAAATGAAAGCAGAAAAAAAGAAAATTACGCTTTCGTTTGAGAATTACCACTTATTACCTAATTATGTGAGAGGAGACAAAGATAGAATTCAGCAAATCATTGAAAATTTAATTGTTAATTCAATAAAATACGGGAAAGTAGGCGGTGAAACTGAGGTTGCCGTGGTTAATTTGACAAAGGAAAAGGTGCTAATCCGTATTAGTGATGATGGAGAAGGAATAGAAAAGCAAAATATTCCTAGGCTTTTTGAGCGTTTTTATCGGGTAAATAAAAGTGGTTCGCGATCAGAAGGAGGTTCTGGATTAGGGTTGGCAATTGTAAAACATATCATAGAAGCACACAAGGAAAAAATATACGTGGAGAGCGAATTCGGCGTAGGCTCAGAATTTTCTTTTACGCTTGCAAAACAAACAGGGAATAAGCAGAAAAAGGCTAATTCTAGTGTTGTAGAAACAGCCTTTGACCTTTAGTTTGCGCCATTTTTTATAAAGCGCCCTGCTTACTGAAGTAATAATGCTACTTGTTAGTATTCCTTTAACGTATCATACTGATGTTCTATTAGTCTGCTTTTTTAGTGAACTACTTTGACTACCTAATCAGTGTTAACTACATAGGACGATGGAAAGGTATATTGGCATTCCAAATGTAATATTAAAAGGAAAGGTAATAGCTAGTGCCATAGGCAGGAAAATTCCTGGATTCGCTTTTGGAACCGCAATTTTCATTGCGGCGGGGACTGCGATATAGGACGCACTCGAAGCTAGGACTGCAAAAATAAATCGGTTACCAATGTCATCTGTAATTAGGTGGCTCAAGTAGGCAACGACAATCCCATTTATCAGTGGGATAATGATTGCAAAGAAGAAGCTGAACCATCCACTTTTGAAAAAATCATTTAATTTTCTACCACTTACAATTCCCATATCGAGTAAGAATATAGCTAAAAATCCTTTGAACATATCTGTCGTAAAAGGCTTGATGCCTAACGCTTGTTGATCGCTGGCTATGAAGCCGATAAGTAGACTTCCAGTGATTAATAGTACACTACCATTAGTAAAAGAGTGCTTAATAAGGGAGCTGATTTTAGTGCTATGAACTTCGTTTTTACTGAATAATCGAATTAAAACTACACCAACGATAATTGCTGGAGCTTCCATCAACGCCATAACTGCAACCATATGGCCGCTAAAAGTATAGTTTTGCATTTCTAAGAAAGTAATTGCAGTTACAAATGTAACAGCACTTACTGATCCATAAGCTGCTGCAATGGCGCCCGAGTTGTCAATACTAAAATGTTTTTTAAGAATAAAAAAACTATAAAGTGGGATGATGATTGCTATTAAAACGCCGAATGCAACGGACCAAATGATGTCTAGTGTAAAATGGCTATGCGACAATTCTTGTCCTCCCTTAAAGCCTATCGAGAAAAGAAGATAAAGGGAGATGAATTTAGATGAATTTTCAGGAATTTCTAAATCACTTTTTAGACGAACAGCGATGATACCTAATAAAAAGAATAATAATGCTGGATTTGTGATGTTTTCAAGTAGTAGATCGAAGTTCATGGTTGGATAAGTGCTATTTTAAGGTTTGTTTTACTTTGTTGTTGCTCTTTCGAGGCGATCATTAATGGTTCTCCCCAAACCATGATTAGGAAATCTTTCAGCGATTATTACATCAAGTTGTAATTGATCTAACTTGTGCAAAGCGTTGTATAATTGGGATGCAGCTTCAGTTAAATTTCCAGTGGGGGACAAAACCTCATGTGCTATTATGTTTTCATTTTTAAAAACAGTTTGATAAGTTAACACTCCGACTCTTTTTTTATCAAATAAAATCAGATCTTGAGCAATAGCTTCTGATAAAATAGTTTTAGTTTGGGGTGCATAATGTTTTGAAAGCATACCAGGAGCAATTGGTGTCTCTCCTTTATGTATTTGTATTTTTAGTACACCGATGACAGCTTCAATTTCTTCAATGCTGATTGAGCCTAATCGATACAAAACAGGGGACTCTTCCTCAAAACCGATTATTGTAGACTCTATTCCGCTACGGCATTCTCCACCTTCTAGAACAGTGAGCGAGGACTTGGTAAAGTAGTTCGCTACATGCTCCGCTTTCGTAGGACTAATTGAGCCAAACGGATTTGCACTTGGAGCTGCCAGAGGAAAACTTAATTGTTCTAAAAGAGCTAATGTGACCGGGTGATTAGGTACGCGAACTGCGACCGTATTTTTTCCTGCAGTTACTAAATCTGGAATTGTACTTTGCCTTTTTAATACTAAGGTTAGAGGACCTGGCCAAAATGTATCTGCTAGTAATTTTGCTTTTTCAGGAATGTCAGTTGCAATTTTGTCTAGATCAGCAATTGATTTAATATGAATAATAAGTGGGTTATAAAAAGGTCTTTTTTTTAATTTGAAAATCTTTTTAAGCGCTTTCTCACTATAGGCATTTCCAGCTAGTCCATAAACTGTTTCCGTAGGAATAGCAACAATTTCATTTTTATTTAAAAGAGATGCTGCATCGTGAGATGAAGTGCTGATTTGAGCCATTTTTTTAGATTTTTAGCGTTATTTATACGTTGCTTCTACTTGATATAAAAGGTTGTCTCTCTAATAACAATGCTGTTTAAGCAACTGGTTCCTGTTTTTTTATAGGCACTAAGGATATTTGAATAGCTCCTTCTATTTTAAGTTCCATATCGTTTAAAGTGGAGTAAGCGATCAAATCTGTAATGTCTTTAGCGGCATTGGTAAGTAATTCGATTCTGATTTTGGAATGATCAGTATTTTCATTAAATCGGATTTCATTACTGAAATTCTCTAGCTGATGGAAGTTAATCTTACTATTTATAAGTCCTAATAGGATTTTTTGAGCCTCTACTGTTGTGTATTGTCCTTCTACTAATTTGAAGTGGTACTCTTCTGCTTTTTCCATTATTTTTTTTTGCAAATGTAGGACGGTTAATTCATTTGTTTTTATTTATATTTGTAATGTAATATATAAAAATATTTTATGAACTATACCTTGCATCAATTGTATGTTTTTCTTAAAGTGACTCAAAATAAGAGTATCACTAAAGCTGCCGTAGAGTTGCACCTTACGCAACCAGCAGTTTCTATACAGCTAAAGAATTTTCAGGACCAATTTGAATTTCCATTAACAGAGGTTATTGGTAGGAAGTTGTATGTGACAGATTTTGGTAAAGAAATTGCCATTGCTGCTGAAAAAGTTTTGAATGAAGTCGAGGCGATTAACTATAAAACTTTGGCTTACAAAGGAGAGCTAAGTGGACGTTTGAAAATTTCTATAGTGTCTACTGGTAAATATGTCATGCCCTATTTTCTCTCCGATTTTTTAAAACAGAATCCCGGAGTAGATTTGATTTTAGATGTGACCAATAAAAAGCAGGTTTTAGGGAGTTTAGAAAATAATGAGGTTGATTTTTCTCTAGTTTCTGTTTTGCCTGATTCCATACAGATTGATAAGGTAGAGTTACTACCCAATGAACTGTATATGATGGTAAATGCAGAACAAACATTTGAAAAAGATATTTATAAGGTGTCAATTTTAGAGAAATTAGCGGTTATTTATCGCGAAGAAGGTTCTGGAACACGTTATGTCATGGAAAAGTTCATCGAAAATAACAATTTGAACGTCCCTAAAAAAGTAGAGCTTACGGGAAATGAAGCGGTGAAGCAGGCAGTTATGGCAGGCTTAGGTTGTTCTATTATGCCTTTGATAGGAGTTAAGAACGAACTGAATAATGGAAGTTTACAGATCGTTCCTGTAAAAGGTTTACCTATTAAATCGAACTGGAATTTAATATGGCTGAAGGGAAAGAAGTTTTCACCAGTCGCAACTGCTTATTTAGATTTTATTCAAACGGAAAAAGAAAGAATTATTGGGACGTCTTTTAATTGGATTAAGGATAAAAATAGAAGTAATTCAAAATAAATGCGTTATTTTTTGGTTTTTTTATTGATTTAATATATTGATAATTGAATAACAAAATATCAAGCTTTAAATATTATTTTTTGATACATACAGTGTTAAAAAAATGTAAAATAGAGGTTAATTTTTTAATGGTTTGCTAACGTTAACTTAACGTTGTGTTTTCATCTTTGCCGAAAATCTAGCAAGCCATTTAACCATGAAAAAAATTATAATTACACTTTTGATAATTAGTACAGGGGTACTTCAAGCGCAAGACACTAACAAAGGAGCAATTACAAAAGAAGTTGTCCGTATTTTAGATTCCATAAACAAAGTAAAGGCAGTTGAAGAAAAAGGAAAACCTAAAAGAGAGTCTCTCTGGTATGATAAAATAAGTATTAGAGGGTATGCGCAAATAAGATACAACGGATTGTTATCTAGTAATGATAAAGTATCGTGTGAGCAATGCGATAGATCATGGGGTACCACAGCTACTGGCGATGATGTGAAATCAAATAATGGTTTGTTTATTAGAAGAGCACGAATTGTCTTTGCAGGCCAAATACACCCTAACGTATATTTCTATATTCAACCCGATATAGCAAGTGCGCCAGTCGCAGGAGCTAATAATTTTTTCCAGCTACGAGATGCTTATTTCGATTTGTCATTTGATACAAAAAAAGAAT